>JAIRLU010000276.1 GCA_031259215.1 Treponema sp.
TGTTGCCTGTTGCCTGTTGCCTGTTGCCTGTTGCCTGTTGCCTGTTGCCTGTTGCCTGTTGCCTGTTGCCTGTTGCCTGTTGCCTGTTGCCTGTTGCCTGTTGCCTGTTGCCTGTTGCCTGTTGCGGGAAGTCTGCGTTTGTGGATAACTGCTTTGTCAAGAGCATGGAACTATGTTAGAAAATTCAAATAAAAGTGTCAAGCGGCCTTTTACGGATAATGGAGGTGTGCGGGTGTCCGTGGGACACCTTAGCACTACCGCAAGCCGGGTGGAGCTTGCCCCGCCGGTGAAGGGGGTGTTAGGGGGCATCGCATATAACTGGATAATTCGTGAAAATGAGCGTTCCTTCACGGACCCTTAGTATTCCATCGAATGCATGTTACCATAATACAGAACCTTCAGGTTCCATATCCCTTCGGATCTTTCGCTATACCCTGAGCTAATCTGTGGAGAGACCTGGTCGTATACTGACAAACCCCTTGATGAACCGGTACAATCAGGTTTAGAAGGAGTATCTATGAAGGTTGTGGTTATCGGTGCCCAATGGGGTGATGAGGGGAAAGGGAAGATCGTGGATTACCTGGCGAAAGAAGCCCAGATAATCGTCCGGTTTTCAGGAGGGGCCAATGCAGGGCATACCATTGTGATCGGGAATGAAGAGTACGCTCTGCACTTGATTCCCTCAGGGGTCCTCTATCCTGATAAAATGGTCATCCTCGGCGCGGGTATGGTGATTGATCCTGCGGCCCTTTTTACGGAACTGGCTATGCTGAAAGAACGGGGTATTGATACTACAGGGCGGGTTTTTATTGCGGATCGGGCCCACCTGGTCCTTCCCCGATACATTCAGATCGACCAGGAGCGGGATCAGGCCCGGAAAAAGCCCATTGGTACCACAGGCAGGGGTATCGGTATCACCTATTCCATGAAAAGCGACCGGGAAGGAATCCGTATCGCTGACCTCGCCTGGGCAGACAAGATAGATGAACTGGAAACCGAGGATAAGGAATTTCTTGCTCCCTATAGGGAACAATTACTGGATATGTCCATAGACCTTTCCGCCTACCTGGTCCATCGTAAGAACTCCCAGATCCTCTTTGAAGGTGCCCAAGGAACCCTCTTGGATCTGGATTTAGGGACCTATCCTTATGTGTCCAGTGGGATGTCCTGCGCCGCTGGAGCCGCGGTGGGAGGCTGTGTGGGTCCTCGTGCCCTGGATAAGGTCCTGGGGGTGTTCAAAGCCTATACGACCCGGGTGGGGAACGGTCCCTTCCCGAGCGAATTCGACTCGGATTCTGAAGATGGGTTGTGCCGTTTTATCCGAGATACGGGCCGGGAATACGGGGCTACCACGGGCAGGCCCCGGCGTTGTGGTTACCTAGACCTGGTGGCCCTCCGTTACGCCTGTCTCACCAACTCCATTGATTCCTTGGTGATAACCCACCTGGATGTGTACGATACCTTAGAGGAGATCAAGGCCTGTATTGCCTACCGTATCGACGACCGGATAGTGGAACGCTTTCCTGCTTCAATTGAGGCCCTCAGCCTTGCCAAGCCAGTTCTCCGTTCTTTTCCCGGTTGGAAGAAGTCCCTCTCCAGCGCGCTGACTTACGAGGAATTCCCCCTTGAGGCTATGGAGTACATTGAGTTTATCCAGCGTTTCTGTGAAACCCCCATTGATATTGTCTCGGTAGGGTATGACCGCAAGGAAACCATCATCCGAAAAAGCCCCTGGACCCGTTCATAAGGGAGAAGCACCAGGAAACCTAAGGAAACGAGGAAAAAGAAAAAATGGAAAACATACTGATCCTTGATTTCGGGAGCCAAACCACCCAACTGATAGGCCGTCGGATCCGGGACCTGGGGGTCTATACGGAAATCATCCCTGGAGATACCCTGCTCACAGATACCCTGCTTGCCGGCGTCCGGGGCATCATCCTGTCCGGCTCCCCTGAGTCGGTATACATCCCTGAAGCTACGGTTCCGGATCCTCAGATCTACACCTGTGGGATCCCTCTGTTAGGGATCTGTTACGGACTCCAACGGATGACCGCGGATCTGGGGGGTCTGGTGGAGGCCCTTCCTCGACGGGAATACGGAGGTGTGGAGGTACAGGTACGGTTACCCGGGGCTGGTGAAAGCCTTACTGACCAGGCATGGCGGTTTTTTGCCGGTTTCGACTGTGCCATCCCCCTGGCTCGTCTCATTGCAGAACGCCCTGGGCCTTCCTCCATCCCCAGTACCCTTACCTTTACCGCCTGGATGAGTCACGGCGATACCCTGACCCGGTTTGCCCCGGGTTTTCGGGAATACGGGAAGAGCCGTACCGGTTTCCCTGCGGTGGTGATCCATCAGGGGGAGGAACCACAGCCTTGGTTCGGGCTTCAGTTTCACCCTGAGGTAAGCCATTGTGAACGGGGACAGGAGATCCTGGCGGCTTTTGTGTTTGGAGTGTGCGCCTGCGAGGTATCCTGGACCATGGAGCACTACCTGGAACAGCTTAACCAAACCCTGGCAGAACAGATCGGGACGAGCCCGGTACTGCTCCTTATTTCCGGGGGGGTTGACTCCGCAGTAGCCGGAGCCTTGCTGCTCAAGAGCCTGGATCCTGAGCAAGTACACCTCATGTATATGGATACGGGGCTTATGCGGAAGGATGAAACGAAAACCGTGCAAGCCGCCCTGGAAGGGCTTGGCGCCCGGCACCTGCATATCGTCCACGGGGAAACCGCGTTTTTGTCGGCCCTTAAAGGGGTGGAGGACCCTGAGGGGAAACGCAAAATTATTGGGGATATCTTTATCCGCCTGCAAGAACAGGAAGTCGCCCGGCTGGGATTGCCGGATACCTATTTCCTCGTTCAGGGAACCCTCTATACGGACCTTATTGAGAGCGGCAAGGGGGTCGGGAAAAAGGCGCACCTCATCAAGAGCCATCACAATGTCGGCAGCCCCTTGGTGAAAGCCAAACGGGAGGCAGGCCGGATCATCGAACCTCTGGATAAACTCTACAAGGACGAGGTTCGTCGGCTTGGCCGCCTCCTTGCCCTGGATGAGGAGCTTGTCTGTCGCCACCCTTTTCCCGGCCCAGGTCTTGCGGTCCGTATCTTGGGAGAAGTTACCCCGGAAAAATGCGATATCCTCCGGGAGGCCGATGCCCTTTATATAGCGGAACTCAAAAAGCGGCGGTCCCCTGGGGGAAAACGGCTCTACGACGAAATCTGGCAGGCCTTTACCGTGCTCCTCCCTATCCGTTCCGTGGGGGTTGCCGGGGATGTCCGTAAATACGGCTGGGTCCTGTCCCTCCGGGCCGTGGTCAGTACCGACGGCATGACCGCCGATGTGTATCCTTTCCCCATGAAGGATCTCCTGGAGATTTCCACCCTGATTACCAATACGGTGAAGGACATAGGCCGGGTTACCTACGATGTATCCTCCAAGCCTCCGGCCACGATTGAGTGGGAATAGGGGAGGATAGGCACGTTACCGCTTGAAAACAAAACCGTACTGCTATTTCATGTTCTTTATTAGAGTTGTTCAGAAACCTCAGTTTCTGAACAACTTCCGCTTAAAAAACAGCAAAATGCGGAGCATTTTGCAAGACTTGTTCGATAACCAACCGGGTTATTGAACAAGTCCATTGCTGAGAAGATGGGTTGAAACGGTCCGAAAGGCATAAAAAACCGCAGGACCCTTTCTTTGTTGACTATTTCCCCGGACCTTAGTAGCATTTCTATACAGAAAATTTAAGCGTCAGGAGGTTATTTCATCATGGTATGCCCAAGAGGATTCACTCCTGGGGGGATTTTGGGGCTGGTCGGAGGATTAGTCAAAAAACACGCCGGGATTCTGCTGCTTGCCTGTTTCTGTTGTTTTACCGGGACGCGTCTGGAAGCCCAGTGGCGGCAGCCCTTTCCTTCCCTTAGAGTGATCAAGACCGAACGATTCGACCTCATTTATCCGCCGGCATCGGAAAAGACCGCCCAAACCTTAGGAGGCTTCGCGGACCAGGTGTACGACCAGGTCTCCAGTATGTTGCATATCCGCGTCCGGGAACGGATTCCTGTGGTCATTACCCCGCATACGGACAGTTTTAACGGATACATGAATCCTCTCCCCTATCCTCATATCCTTCTCCTCGATACCTTCATGTCTCTTGAGGATATGGGGACCTATACCAACGCGCTGAAGGGCCTTTTCCTGCATGAGTTGACCCATGCGATTTCCCTGAGCAGCAGAAGCCGGGCCGCGGAGCAGCTCCACAAAATATTCGGCGGCTGGGTCTTCCCCACGATTATTACCGCCCATAGGTTTATGGTGGAAGGGGTTACCGTCAGTTTCGAGAGTCTGGACGGGACTGGCCGGGTCAAGGATCCCTTATTTAAGGCGGGGCTGCTCCAGGCGATTCATGAAAACGCCTTTCTTACTCCGGTTCAGGCTTCGGAGTTGTATGATCTTCCCCATATCGCGAGCGGGTCCTATCATTACGGCGGCTTTTTTTCCGCCTATCTGCAAGAACAATACGGAATGAAAAAATACGTCGAGCTTTGGGCCGCCATGGGAAGCGGAAAAATCAGACTGTCCTTTAAGGTCTATAATGCGGGCTACTACAATCTTTTCCAAGAGGTGTATGGACGCCCTTTTCCTGAAGTCTGGAATGAATTCAAGGAATCCTTGAGGATTTCAGGGGTCGAGGAAAACCCCGAACCCCCGGTATTCAACGGCACTTTCCACCGTAAGGCGCTGCTTGCCGCAGTGGACTCAGGAGGCGGCAAAGTCTTCGCTATCGACTCCATCTCCGGAAAGGTGATCGCCTACGATCCCCTCTCAGGGAAGGCGCGAAACGTAACAAACGTTGACTGGCAGGCCTATGACCTGGCGGTTTCGCCGGACGGTGGGCGGTTTCTGGTTTCCGCCTATCGTGACACCGGTTCACTCAACGCCGCGGTTAAAGAATACCAGGCGGTAGTTACCGAGTACGATGTCCGCCGGGGCGGGAAAACTGGCCGGAAATGGAAGGGCCTCCATAAGGGGCGGTATTTCCGGGACGGGGTGATTGGCCTGACTTCAGACCGGCATAACAGCGTCATGGTGTATCGCTTTGCGGGGGACCGCCCTAAAAAAGAGGAAGAAGAAGTGCTCCTGCGGGGTACGGAGGAACTCCTCTTCTCGAATCCTGCGCCGCTTAATGACATCTGGATAGCCTTTACCGCTGCCAAACGGGGAATACGGGAGCTGTGCCTCTATAACTACGAAACCAGAGAGGTTTATACCGTTGTTTCGGATGCAGAAGACGACGAAAACCGGTGGAAGTATATGCGGGGACTCGGGGTTTATGAGGGGCGGATGCTCTTTTCCTACGACCACGACGGCAGGATGTACAAGCTGGGGATGGCGGACCCCAGCAGGTTCCTGAGCGGGAACGCCGAAACCTTGGAGGTGGTTTTTTCCGAAAGAGATTTCTCAGGAGGGGTGTTCCAGCCGGTAATGGCGGACGGCGGGATCTATTACCGGGGGGCCTTTGCCTCCCATGACGCCCTGATGAAGTTTCCGGAAGCAGGGGATTCCCTTTCGGGCCTTTGCGCTTCCCTCACCTTGCGGCCCTGGGATGAAGAGGAACGCCGACAGGCGGTGCTACCGCCCACGGCGCTTTCCGGGCCGAACCCAGATGCGCTGCCCTCCTCCCGTTATTGGGGTATGAAGTATCTTAACCCCCTTAAACTGTGGCTCCCGTATCCCCTGATCAGAGGAGACCCAAACGGGGGGATGGGGATAACTATTAACGGGCCAGGTTTCTTTTCCATAATGCAGGACCCCACAGATACCAACAGGATTACCCTCATGGCCGCTATGGATATTCCCTACCTGATGGGGGACATCAACCTTAACTGGCTTAACCATAGCTTGGGTTTTCCCTTGACCTTCACCTTTTCCGATACCTTGGATACCACAAGAAGCCGCTATACCGAAGCCCTCAGGGAAACCACCCTAGGGGTTACGGCGTCTTTCAGCCGCGGTCTGGGCAGCGACCGGCTTATATTTTCATGCAGTCCGCAATTTCAGACCTTGTTCAGCGCTTTTGAACCTCCAGACCATCAGGTTTGGACCGATGGTCCTAAATCAGCGTACACCTGGGGCCATGAGGATCCCTACTACATAGGGGGTATAGGAATGGGCCTGAGCAATCTCGTAAAGAGGGACTGGGAACTCTTCGGCCAGGGAGGCTTCCTCGCGGCCTACGGCAAATACGCGCTGCACCACGGGGTTCCCGTGCCGGACCATGCCCTTCCCCGGGTGGAGGGGATAGTTCAGGCCGCCTTTGAGCCGTACCTGCCCCTGCGGTTCAGGTTGTACGGAGTCTGGGACGAGCGGGGTATGAACCTCGCGGGCCAGTCCACGCCTTTCTCGTCTACGGCGTTCAGTACCTTTGCTTCTGTTGAGTATGTCAATGCCGGCGACCGACGGATGACGGACATCCCCTGGCTTGCGGGGGGAGAGGCGGAAGTTAAGCTCTTTAAGGTTGAGGTGCAACACCATCTATCCCACGCGTACTTTAACCGGTTCTTCGGCAGTTTGGCCTATAGGGGGGTCGTCTACGATGACCAGGGGCATCCTGCCGCGGAAGGGACGGTTTTAGCCGGCTCCTACCGGCTTGCCCATTCGCTGGCCTTACGGCTGGGGGGTATCGTTTCTTTCGCCCTGCTGCCCTATATGCCTTTCGAGTTGTCCGCTTCCTTTGTGGGGGTCTGGAAAATGTCCAATGGGAACAAGGGCAATCCCCAAAATGATTTTTGGATAGGCCCGGAAATAAACATAAGTCTTTAACTGCGCCTTTGGATTTAAGGGGAAAAGGGCTTTACGACGAAATCTAGGAGGCCTTTACCGTGCTCCTCCCGAGCCATTCCGTGGGGGTGCCGGGAATGTCCGTAAATACGGTTAGAGACATAGGCCGGGTTACCTACGACATATCCTCCAAGCCTCCGGCCACGATTGAGTAGGAGGAGGGATACCCTAGGAAGCGGATTACTGTTTTGTCAGGCTTCGCGAACCTTTTCTATAGCCCCAGGTTCTGAGAGACCTCGACTTTTTTGCTGGGTTTGCGGGATACTGGGGGTGGAGGGTATTTATGAAGTATGTCATTGGACTTGTTCGATAACCCGGTTGGTTATCGAACAAGTCTTGCAAAATGCTCTGCATTTTGCTGTTTTTATCGGAATTTGTTCAAAAACTGAAGTTTTTGAACAACTCTATTATATCCGGGAACCCCAAGGGGACCGGTCTTTGTTATACCATGACCCAAGCGGTCTTTCAG
>JAIRLU010000288.1 GCA_031259215.1 Treponema sp.
CCTCAGTTTCCGAACAACTTCCGCTTAAAAAACGATAAAAAACGTGGATTTTATTAAGAAATCCACGTTTTTTGGAGACTTGTTCGAGAACCAACCGGGTTCTCGAACAAGTCCAATGACATGAAGTATCATAGAGAGATGCTTTTATCGGCTATTTATCTTGTTTTCTTAAGTATTTTATTGACTCCGATACTTGTCCTGATGGGTCTACTCACGTATACTGAGAAGTATCATGCGTAGGTCCTTTTTTTTTACCCTTGTTTGTGTGGGGTTCCTCGGAGTAGGGGTTCCCTGGTTTTTACATGGACAAGATACAGAGATACCCATACCTGCAGCACCTGATGAAACCCTCAAGGATGTTCCCTGCCCCTTGGGACCGATGCTGTTGACTGCCATACAAAAAGACATTACCTGGCGTCCGGATTGGGCGATAACCGTACCTCCTGATGCCTTTACGCTTACTGCGGGTAAGGCGACCTCTATCACCCTGATCCTTGAGGGAGAGGAGTATAGGGTCTGCTGGGAAAACGGTGCTTTAGTGGAATTTCCGATTTGCCTACAGGGATCCTTTGCCCAGGTACAGAGGATTATAAGAGACTCGAAAAAAATAAAAAGCCTTACCATCAGGATGGATATTTCTTGGAACCTGGAGCTTATCAAACAGGAGGATCCTTATCGGTTTCTAGCAAGGCTTACCGGAGGGGAACAGGTCTATTTTCTCGCCTTCCAATCGGATCACACCGGTATTTCCGAAACCTGGTATGATCCAGAGGGAAATGCCCTGGGGTTCTTTAGGTGCCGTTCCCGATACGCCGGCGAAGACCTGCGTATCGGGAGCCTGGTGAGTTATACCGGAGGGGATGAAACCAGCGAATGGTATGAGTACGATAGTTTCGGTAATATTTCAGAAATCGTCGCTGCTCAAGGCACCTTTTCAGCCCTCTATTATCAAAAAAATTACCCAAAAAGTTATCCCCGATATTGGGAACGGCAGGTCCTTGAAAGTCCTTCCCCAGGTTCAGCAGAAGAAGCGCCTCCGATAACCGAGGGTATTCAGAACTATACCCTTCAATGGGATGAAAAAGGATTCTTGGTGGGTATGTTCGAAGGATCCGATGGTAATCCTGAAACCGCAGTGGACGCTCGATATGAGTATACCGTGGATAGGCGGGGTAATTGGACAGAGCGGCAGGAAATTCGGATGGTTCGTCGCTTAGGGGTCCTGATGCCGAGTCCGGGTTTGACCATAAAACGACGCATTACCTATGAATCAGGAGCATAAGCATGGGCATGTCCGTTGATTGGCGGGATATAAAATACAAAGAAACCTTTGAAGCGGAAGTGCGAGGTCTCCAGCGCCGGAGAGCATCGGATCCAGGCTGTACCGTTGCAGATCTGGAAGGGGTCTTGCAGCACCTCTACCACATGGACGGTGCTGATTGGGGAGGCCGGGGTGAAGTCCAGGATATTACCTTAGCAGCCACCATTGCCGCTTATGAACATACTATTGCCCAATGGAAGGGGTCGAGTTTTATAGGCAAGGCTTGTTCACCAGTCCCAGGGTGAACAAGCTCCCTTAGGAGCCCGTTTCCACACTCAGGTAGTTGTAAAAGGGCCCCTTATAATTAACGATAAAATCAGCCTGGCATGTTACTTTTTAGTTTTTCTATTGTTATTAACAATAGGTACAGCTTTGTACTGTTTCATATTCCTCCTTCCTTTATGATTGCGCCCCGGGGTTACTCCTTTCCCCGGGGCCTTTTATACACAGCCCGATTCAGTAGTCCTTCCGCCGTACTACTCGAATAGAGGCGGGTTTCCCGCGGGAAGATTCATCTCCCCGGGAAGGACGGGCTTCCTTTTTAACCAGTACCCGTTTACCCCCTGGATGATCCGGGGATTTCCCTCCCGCCTCAAGCCCCGGGTCTCGGGCTGCCCGGGATTTGGGGGGGCGATTTCGTTTCCTCTCCCGGCTCGCCTTTTCCAGGACCCGTAGCGATTCGTCAAAGCCTCCGAGAAATGCCTGAATATCATCCGCAAAGAGGATCACCGACTGGCGTTCAAACCCTTCGGTTTCCCGATTCTTGCTTTCTACGATATTGAGGTACAAGTCTCCCATGCGGTTTTCTTTCACGTTAAAGAAATAGGTTCTGTTTTGTAACAACACCTTTTTTGAAAATAATTCTCCCCGTATACCCATTTTTCTCTCCTAATCGGTGGCTTGATCTGCCTCTATAACCATACGCCGCTGCCACTGGATAAGATCCCGTTCCATTCCTGGATCCACCCCTGCCGCATCAGCCATCACCCGGAATACCGGTTCGGTTCCGGAACCGCGCATCCAAATTGATGCGATCTGCTGAGCCTCATGATTGGTAAAGGTGATTTTCAGTCCTCCCCGGCGGGCCTCTCCAAAACGGGTAATCCCCCGCTTTTCTTCTATACTATTATAACAGGCCACATCCCAGCGTGAAATACCGTACTGGGTTTTAAGCTGTTCTTTCCGGGCTTCCCATTCCCGGAGAAATACCCGCTGATACCGGGTTTTAAGCACCGCATGATCCCGGGTCTTAACCTGTAGCAACGCTTCCGGGGTATAGGAACCGGTCGTTACAAACGCAGGGAGGGATGCGATGATATCTGAAAGGGAAAAATCCGCCCGATACACTCCGGCCTGATCCGAACGATCCCACCAAAGCTTAAAGAATCCCGGCTTTTCCCCCTGATTCCTAATGGTAAGCAGTTTGATGATGGCCATTACCGTATTGATAGGATCCCGTACGGCTGAAGGGTGGGTGATGTTACCTCCTGCGGAACCTTCACCGAGGATTCGCACCGTATACCCCTGTTCCCGGAGCTTCCGGGCCAGTCCCACCGCATTTGCCTCTCCCACTTCAACCCGGAAAAGAGCAACATCAAAGGCCTGGGCGATCCGGTCAATCCGTAGAGAGGTAGGATCGTTTACCACTACCCCGACCTTCTGCAGCGCATGTCCCCAGCTATCATACCTGAGTTCTCCGGTCCAAACCAGATGGGCCAGTTCAGCCACACAGGCTAAAGCAAAGACCTCCTGGGCATCAAGACACCGGGCGCATTGAGTCCCCTCATCCCAGATCACCAGATTTCCCCGGTCTCCGTCACAGTCCGGTACATAGCCTACCAGTACAGAGGGTTCCTTCTGATGAAGTTCCTCCAGAAACTGCCGGCATGGTTCCAGGGATTCTCCTTCTGGGACGATACGATGGGCAATACGCCCAGGCGTATCATTAAAACTATAGTAGCCTATTCCCAGGGACGTAAAAAAGCCTCGGTCAATGGACAGGGTCCGAGCGGACCCGTTGAGATCCGCGGCAATGCCCAAGGGGGCTGCTTGTAAACCCTGGGCCACTGCTTCCAAAATACCACCTGATCCTGGGCGTATCTGTCCGCTCGCCACTTCCTTGGTGAAACTGAGATAGGCTTCATAGGCTTCCGCCTTGATACGAGGCGCAGCACCGTACACCTGGGCCATAGTATCGGGATCTGCCTGAAGGACCAGGGCTTTTGCCCGGGCGATCCGGTCAGGAGCGGACATGAAGGACCGAAACGCCTCAATCAGGATATTTGCCTCTTGCGCGGGTAATACCCCGCCATCGGTAAGGCCGAATTTGAGGCCGTTATGACCGATAGGATTATGGCTCGCAGAAATATACACAAAACCCGCTGCTGTACCATGAATCCCGCAGGCCCGTGCATAAGCCATGATCTCAGGGGCAGCAGTAATAAAGGCAAAACGAACCCCACAACCTTCGGCCACTAAGACCCGGATCAGCAGATCCGCTATTGCCCTGCCACTAGGCCGGGTATCCATACCCACAATAAGCACTGGCCTTGGGGTATTCCCGTTTTGCGGGAGGCTGCGGGTTTTTATATACGCTGCAAACACCTTTGCCCCTGCAGCAAGGATTATTTTATGGGCCGGGGAAATAGTTTCACCAGTACACTCCTCATCTCCTCCAGGGGCAAAGATCCCCCGCCACCCTGAAGCAGAGAGGATCATATCCTGCAGGGCGGTCTCTACCAGGGCTTCTGATAAGCCCTCATCCGCTTCTGAGAACGGGAATTGCTCGGGATCTCCTATTATCAACCCCGAATCAGGATGCCGTATCACTGCCATAGGCTACACTCCTTCGTACACCCCATACATAAAACATGGGAAGCTCAGTATATCTTAGTTTGGCTTCCAAGGACTATAGTCAAATCCTATCTCGACGTTTATCAGGGGATTCAATCTCATACCACGAATATACCAAAATAACACGGAGAGAAGATACTGGACTTGTTCGATAACCTAGTTGGTTATCGAACAAGTCTTGCAAAATGCTCCGCATTTTGCTGTTTTTTATCGGAATTTGTTCAAAAACTGAGGTTTTTGAACAACTCTATTAAATCCATGGGGATAGACCCTTAAGGAAACCGGGAAGCCTTTGGAGGTGCATAGCAGCCCAGCGCTTTAGGTCCTCGGCTTCTGTTTCGTGAACAGGCAAATGTATAAAATATAATACATTTTTATACTTTACGAAGGTCTTGACTAAGATTTTTTGTTGGTATTATATTGGACTTGTTCAATAACCCGGTTGGTTATCGAACAAGTCTTGCAAAATGCTCCGCATTTTGCTGTTTTTTAAGCGGAAGTTGTTCAGAAACTGAGGTTTCTGAACAACTCTA
>JAIRLU010000067.1 GCA_031259215.1 Treponema sp.
CCGTATTCTCCTGATTTCAACCCGATAGAAAAAACATGGGCGAATATGAAACGCAATTTACGCGATACTGCCCCAATTTACGATTTGCTTCAAACCGCTATTTACAAGTATTTTATTGACTATTCTTAAGTAGACTGACTATATTTTCAGCAAAGGGTAGCCCAAAATGCCGCATAACTGCATAACAGGAAAGCGGGCGGCCGGCAGGTGTATCGAAGGTACTCCTTGCAGCCGTCCAATATGAGCGGCGTTTATCACGTTTCCGCCCTTCCCGGCGGACTTCAATCCGGCCTCAGGTCAACCGCGGACTTCCTCTTCCACAACTTCCACAAAACGGTCCAGCAGCCGCACGAAATGCCGCGCATCCTCCTTGCCCAATCGCGTGATAATGCGCGACATCAGGGCATCCATCTGCTTCTTCCCTTGGTCAACTGTGGTCTTCCCCTTTTCCGTCAGGGTGATAATAATTTTGCGCCGGTTATCACGGTCTGTCTCACGCTGGATATACTCCCGCTTTTCGAGGCTGCCCAACATTTGGCTGACCGCTGCTTTTGAAACAGCCAGGGTTTCATGCATTGCGTGATGCGTCGTTTGATCCGCCAGATGCGAAGCTTCTGCCGTCTCGCAGTCCTTTTCATCGCAGTACTCAATGCAGTTGAGGGCGGAAAGCTCAGTAACCGAGATCCCGCCACCCTCGGCGTTCACTAGGAAACGGGAAATAGCAGCCGTTGCTTTTTTAAAGTAAAAAAGTGCATGTAACAAATCCTGCTTTAGGTCATCCTTCATGGTACTGCTCCTTTATCTCCATGCTTCAATTGCCTGAACAAACGGACGCTCAAAGCAAGCGCGATACCTGTTGTAAGACCATCGGCAACAGGCTGACAATACATATACCCGTTAAATTGCCAGAGACTATTAAAAATAAAAAGGAGGGGAAGATAAAAAAGAAAATCCCGTCCCAGCGTTACGATGGTCGCCAGCACCGACTTCCCCAGCGCCTGGAATGTTACCATCATCGTCATTTGAAGGCCGACAAAGGGCAATGACCATAGGGCTGCGTGCAGCAGTTTTGTCCCCGCGTCGATGGTGGCAGTATCGCGGATAAAAAGGGTAATAATGTCCCGGCCTCCAAAAGCAAAAACCAGGGTAAAAAACAAGGATAACAGGGTCGAATAGAGCATCGTGCAATGAAACCCCGCCTTGAGCCGGTCGAAGTTTTTCGCCCCATAGTTAAATCCGGCGAAAGGCTGGTATCCCATCGCAAGCGCCATGATGAGCATAAAACTAATAGAACCCACCCGCTGATTGATGCCGCTTCCGGCAACGACAAAATCACCGTAGCTTGAGGCAACCCGGTTTCTAAAAACAAAACAGATCGTCATCGCGATGTTTGAGAGCGCCGCGGGAATACCGATTTTCAAGATTTCCGCGTAAAGGCGGAGGTTCGGCTTAAAGTCCTTAGGGCTTATGGACAAGAGTGAACCCCGGGAAGTAAAATGAAGACCGTAATAAAGCACCGATGCAATCGTCCCGATGACCGTGGCCCATGCCGCGCCGGCGACACCCCAGTCCAGCACAAGAATAAACAGGGGGTCAAGGATAATATTGAGCACAATGCCGATAAGCATACCCTTCGTTGCTTTGGCGGTGGCGCCTTCACTTCGCATTTGACCGGAAAGCGAAATATTGAGAAGCGCCACCGCGATAAAGGCGTTAATGATGGAAAAATAGCGGTCCGCATAAGGAAAGGTTATCTCACTTGCCCCACTGACACGCAAAAAGGGCTTCCTGAAAAGAAACAGCATCACCGTGATTAAAAGCCCCATGCCAAAGGTTGTCCAAAAGGCCACCGAACAGGTCTGCTTTGCCTCTTTACCCTTTCGCGCCCCTAGAAGCCGTGAAATATAGCTTGACGCCCCTACACCGAAAATATTCCCCACCCCCTGGGAAACGATAAAGAGCGGCATGGCCAGAGAAATCCCTGCCACCATATTCGGGTCTCCGGTTTGTCCGATAAAAAATGTATCGGTCATATTATAAACCATCTGGGCAATCATAGCCAGCATCATAGGTAAGGCAAGCCGAATAATTGCGAGAGCCGGGCGCTCTTGTTCCATAAGCGCGATATTGTCGTTATGCATAGATATACAACCTCTAAAATTTAAAGTACTTTACTGTTAAGATATTAACTGCTAAGGACAAAGTCAAATCCCCTCATGGCGTATCGCAGATCAATTCCTGGGAGCTGTATCGTCCATGCCATTCCGACCTATGCATCCTCCCTCAATCTGTTCGTGGTACCATGACCAAGGTTACAGCACTGCTGCTTTGCATGCTGTTTTAGAGAAAACACGCGGAGTTTATCCTGCATTGCTCGGTTTCATGCTTTTCTCATGGGGTGTTTTATAGTATGATTAAAAACCTTTTACAAGGTCGGATTTTGAAAAAGCGCATCAGACAAGTAGTTGTTTACGACCTAGGAACAGGGAGTTTCGTGGTTTATCGTTTGGGGATTTATCGCATGGTGTCTAAAAAATTGGTTTTTATAGCAGTATATTGTTCTTTTTTGTATGGGCTTTCTCCCTTTCCAGTTTCAGGGCAAACAGAACCTGCCAAGGAGACCTGGGCCCTTATCATCGGAACCGACCAGGGACTCTACGGTATAGACTGGCAGGGAAGCCGCACCCCCCTTTGGACCGGCGGGGCGGTACGAGCCATCAAGCGGAGCAAAGACTATTGGGCCCTCTTGAGCGATCAGGGCATTGCGGTTTCCCAGGATCTGCGGACCTGGGAAGACCGGAACCAGGGGCTTCCGGTGAAGGTCATCAAAGTATATGACCAGGGGAAGAAGTCCTTTATCAGGCACGTTCAGGATATTAAGGATGTGGAAATCCATCCTGAAAATACCGCTATCATGGTATGTGCCGTGAAAGATGGGGTGTTCCTATCTCGGAATGCCGGACTCAGTTGGGAATATATGGGGATGCCTCCCTATAGAACCAACGGCATTAAGGCAGTAGCAGTGGCAAACCTGCCGGATCTAACGATTTTTCTCTCCCATAGCGTCTACGGGGTCTATTATCGTCATGTGGACAGTCCTGGATCCCAGTGGATCGAGCTTAACCAGGGCCTTGAGAACCTGGAAACTACCGATAACCCGGATGAAGTCTCAGATATAGCGGTGGTCCTTCCCCGGCCTGAGGAGGTTGCAGGAACCCTGCCCCGTATCTTTGCTTCCCAGACGTTCCGCCGGCGGATATATGAACTGCACTGGGAACAGAAGCGTTTTAGCAGGATCTGGGGAGAGGAGGCTCTGGACCAGTCCGATGGTTTTGGTACGGTAGATGCCTTGGATCCAGGCAGGGAAACCCTGCGTTTTGTCCAGGACGGATGTATCGGGGAGATCCCCTATCCGCCAAAGACCCAAGCCTCAGGGGAAGCAGAGGAACCCAGGATTCGGCAGCGGGATGACCTACTCAGGCTCATTCAGGAGATTCCCGGTACTATGGGACTCAAGCCATCCTGTGTATTTCTGGGAGCGCATACCCCTGATTTAGAACCTATCAATGTATCCGAACTCTGGCTCCTCAATGCCAGCCATCACCCTTCGGAGACCCCTGGGGTGAACCGGGAAGGGATCTATCTACCGGTAAACCACGCCATGGATCCCCAGACCCTCAAACCCTATATGGACCTCATAAGCCGTCAGGGGCTCAACATGGTGGTGATGGATATGAAGGACGATTATGGCCGTCTCCGATTTACCCCTAAAAATTCGTACATTACTGCTAAAGGACGGGTCTTTAGGCCCCTCGATATAGATGGTTTTTTACAGGTTATGAAAACCCACAAGATCTATACGGTGGCTCGGATCGTGGTGTTTAAGGACCCTGAATTAGCCAAGAAGGAAGGGGGGAAGTTTGCGGTATGGGATTCCCGGACCAATAGTCCTTGGCTGGGGTATTACGATTCACGACAAAAGAAACAGCCTCCTGGTACCCGAGGAGAAGCTGAGAATCCGCTGCTGACCATCCTGCCTGCAGCGGATCCTGACTATGAAATTGTGAGAACCTACTATGATGAACGCTGGGTAGATCCCTATGCAGAGGAGGTCTGGGAATATCACCGGGCTATTGCCCAGGAACTGCATGAACGGGGGTTTGACGAAATTCAGTTTGATTACATCCGTTTTCCCACGGATGGGGCTAACCTGGCAGATGCCCAGTATCGGTGGAAGGATCCGGGTATGGATATGGACAGCGCGCTTATTTCGTTTCTTCGGCATATTCGTTCCCGGGTGGAGGCCCCCCTCTCTATTGATATTTACGGCGCCAACGGCTGGTATCGGACCGGAGCTCGAACCGGTCAAGAGGTGGAACTCCTGGTTCCCTATGTGGACGTGATCTGTCCTATGTACTACCCGAGCCATTTTGAACAGGACTTCCTCGCCCAGAACCCCCCGCAGCTCCGGCCCTATCGGATCTACTACCAAGGAACCCAGCGGGCTCAGCGCATCAGCCGGAGAAAGGTCATTATTCGGCCGTACATACAGGCGTTTTATCTCAATGTTTCTTATGATAGAACATACTACAACCAAAACTATGTACGGCTTGAGGTCGAAGGGGTCCGGGCCGGGGGAAACGGTGGACTTACCTATTGGAACAACCTGGGCCGTTATGACGATATTCCCCTGATGCCATCAATAACACCGTCCCTAGGAGGGTAATCACGGGATCAGGGGAGTACCCGTGCCAGAGGCTCCTTCAGGTCTGTTTCTCCGACGCAAAGAGCTTTTGGCCCTGGGTTTATCCGGATGTCCCTTGCATTGATCGCTCTATTTCTAGTATCATGGTAAAAGATAAAGGTAGCTAGTTATAGAGTACACTAGTACAAGATTTTCGCCGGTACCTGAAGATGAGCGGTACCAGGGGAGGTTTTATGACGATAACGGTCATGTTAGAGCAAAGCGGGGTCCTTACCCTATTAGGCATGGGAATCGTGTTTGGATTCTTGGTTATTATGATTATCTGTATCAGTACCCTAGGGAAGGTAATCCATGCCTTGGGTTGGGATAAGGATGCCCAGCAAGCCGCGGTACACGTCGCCCCTACCGTTCCTATGGTAAGCCGCACCTGTAACGATGAGGTGATAACTGCGGTTATCACCGCTGCAGTTACTGAATATCGCAAGACGTATTCGTAATTTTTTTCTACACAAGGAGTTTAAAAAATGGCTACGGTTAAACTGACCGATCTGGTATTGCGGGATGCCCACCAATCCCTGTTCGCGACTCGTATGGTTACGAGTGATATGCTTCCTATTGCCGATAAATTAGACCAGGTCGGCTATTGGGCGCTGGAAGCTTGGGGGGGAGCGACTTTTGACTCGGCGATTCGGTTCTTGAACGAGGATCCTTGGGAACGGCTCAAGAAGCTTAAGGCAGCCTTACCCAACACCAAGATCATGATGCTCCTGCGCGGGCAGAACCTTCTGGGGTACCGGCATTATGCAGATGATGTAGTGGCCACGTTCGTAGAGACCGCGGCAAAAGACGGGGTGGACGTGTTCCGGATATTTGACGCCTTAAACGATCCGCGGAATTTCAAGGCTGCCACCAATGCAGCCAAGAAAACCGGCAAACACATTCAGGCGGCGATTTCCTATGCCACGACTCCCTTTCATACGATTGAGAAATATGTAGAACTGGCCAAAGAATACGCTGCGGTAGGTGCGGATTCCCTGTGTATTAAGGATATGTCAGGCCTTTTGAAGCCCTATGAAGGCTATAACTTGGTGAAGGCCCTCAAAAAAGCAGTGGATATTCCCATAGAGATCCACTCCCACGCAACCACCGGTATGTCTGTGGCAACCTTAGTCAAGTGTGCCGAGGCAGGGGCGGATATTCTGGATACGGTTATTTCCTCCCTGGCTATGGGTACGAGCCATAGTCCCACCGAAACCATGGTGGAGCTATTCAAAGGGACTGAATACGACACAGGCTTGGATATCAATCTGCTTTTGGAAATTGCCGCGTATTTCCGGGAGGTTCGGAAGCATTACAAGAAGTTCGAATCCAGTTTCCTCGGAGCCGATACCCGGATCCTGGTGTCTCAGGTTCCCGGAGGGATGCTTTCTAACCTGGAGGGTCAATTAAAGGAACAAGGCGCTTCCGATAAGATCGACGCGGTCCTCAAGGAAATTGCGGTAGTGCAGAAGGACTTTGGTTATCCCCCGCTGGTTACGCCTTCAAGCCAGATCGTGGGAACCCAGGCGGTCTTCAACGTCCTCTTTGGCCGGTACAACAAACTCACCGGTGAATCCATAGACCTCTTGGCAGGTAAATACGGCGCATGTCCGGCTCCCAAAAACCCTGAAGCAGTGAAAAAAGCCCTGGAGGCGCTCAAACTCGAAAAGGAGATCACCCACCGGCCTGCGGATGATATTCCCCAGGAATATGAAAAACTCGAAGGAGAGACTAAAAAGATCCTGGGAACCGACCAGGTTACCGTAGAAGATGTGCTCACCTACGCCATGTTCCCCAAGGTTGCTCCAGACTTCTTTAAGAAACGGTCTCAAGGGCCGGTGAAGTTTACCGCGGAAACGGCAGCTCCAACCCCGGTTCCATCAGCAGCTCCGGCTCCTGCCCCCTCGAATCAACCGGCTAGATACGTGGTCAATGTGAACGGCGCAGACTATACGGTGGTGGTTTCCCCTGCCGGTGTAGGGGTATCTACAGGTACCCCAGTTTCGGTTCCTGCACGTAGCCCGGCTCCTGCTCCTGCAGCCCCTCCGCCTGCTGGAAGCGGTACGGTGATCCCGGCACCCGTGGCAGGTACCATCATCCGTTATGTAGTGGATGAAGGAACCCAGGTAACTTCCGGTACCACGGTCATCATTATTGAGTCGATGAAGATGGAACTGGAGATTAAGGCTACTACCCCGGGAAAGATTCACTTCCTGGTTCCTACAGGAACCCAAGTAGCTTCCCAGCAGCCCGTCGCTGAGATTCAATAGGATTAGCATACATGCTCAACCATAAAAAGGACCCGGTATGGGTTACAAAAATATGCCTTGCGTTGGTGGTGGGAGCCGTGGTGTTTTCCTTTATGCCACGGGCCTTGGCCCAGACATCAGGGGCCGGAGCGTATCGTATCCCGGGGAGCGAGAATATTCCCAATATTTCCTTTGGCAGCTTTGCCCGGAATATTGCGGAAACCACGGGGCTTTTTGCCTTTATCACTGATAAGGTCCAAAAAGCGACTCCCGCAGGAGATCCTATCACCATCTTCGGCTGGCAGGAACTGCTCATGGTGGCGATAGGGTTCCTCATCGTGTACCTGGGCGCGGTGAAGGGCTTTGAACCGCTGCTCCTTATCCCCATTGGGTTTGGGACCATCTTCGTGAACATCCCCTTTGCAGGGATGGGGGATCCTCCTCACGGGTTCCTCCATATTATCTATGAGACCGGGGTGGGGAACGAATTCTTTCCCCTGATCATCTTCATGGGTATTGGGGCCATGACTGACTTTGGTCCCCTTATCGCCAATCCCAAGACGGCGATCCTAGGAGCCGCGGCCCAGTTTGGGGTGTTCGGTACCCTTTTCGGTATCAGTATGGCCAACTTCATCCCTGGGGTAAACTTCAACCTCAAGGAGGCCTGTTCAGTGGCCATCATCGGCGGCGCAGACGGGCCTACCACGATCTATATCTCCGCCCAACTTGCGCCCCATCTCTTGGCTACCGTGGCAGTAGCGGCCTATTCCTACATGGCCCTGGTACCTATTATTCAGCCTCCCATCATGCGAGCCTTAACCACCAAGCAGGAACGGCTCATTAGGATGAAACAGCTCAGGCCTGTTTCCAATGTGGAAAAGATCTTTTTCCCTATGGTGGTCTTTGTTCTGGCTATTTTACTCATCCCCTCTGCGGCGCCGCTTATCGGATGTCTCATGTTCGGTAACTTCATCAGGATGTGCGGGGTGGTGGAACGGCTCAGTAAGACCCTTCAGAACGAGCTTATGAACATCGTGTCTATCTTCCTGTCCCTGGGAGTGGGGAGCCAAATGACCCCGGAAAAATTCCTCAATTCTTCGTCCCTGATCATTGTAGTTATGGGTTTGGTGGCCTTTGCCATTGCCACGGCTACCGGGATTTTGGTGGCCAAGTTCATGAACCTGTTCCTCAAGGAGAAGATCAATCCGCTTATTGGGTCCGCCGGGGTTTCTGCAGTACCTATGGCCTCCCGGGTTTCCAATAAGGTGGGCCTTGAGGAGGATCCAGGAAATTTCCTCCTCATGCACGCCATGGGGCCGAATGTTGCGGGGGTGATCGGAACCGCCATAGCCGCGGGGGTTATGATTGCAGTTTACGGCGGCTAAAGAGGGCTATGCACTTCGGGGAGTGAGGGTCTTTACCCTTTCTCTTGATTTCTTTAATGTCTTTACCCATTATACCCAAAAATGGTGCAGGGTTAAAGCATAAAGAAGTCTCTCCCAAGCTCCCCTAAGTGCTTCACCGGTACTATAGCGAACTTGTTGTATGAGAAGCATTTCATGGAGGGTTAGTAATGATCGATTTGCATAGTGATACGTTAGAGGATGAAGATTTCGATACTATTTTATCTTCAGATATTGATTTCTCAGGGACCCTGAGCTTTGAAAAGCCCTTTCTTATCCGGGGTAAGGTACGGGGTGAAATCATTGCTACGGGACTGCTTATGATCGATCAGGAGGGAGTGGTCGATGCCCAGATCAACGCCCCTCAAGTGATCGTCCGAGGTTTAGTCAATGGAGATATTACTGCAGCGGATAAGATAGAAGTAAGTCCCTCAGGAAGGCTTCAGGGTAATATCACCACCCAGGAGATTGCCCTGGAGGCAGGCTGCCATTTTAATGGCTACTGTACTATGCATGAAAAAAAATCAGGAAATGTACCTATCTCATAAGCGTACTTGTTTAGGGCTTATACTGCTGCTGATTCCCTGGGAATTTGGCTTTGCTCAACGACCTGATGCCTTGGTGGAATACCGAAATGGTAACTACGAACGGGCAGTTTCCATTTGTATAGATGAAATCGCGGTAAATTCTTATAACCTGGAGGCTCATGTGGTGCTCTGCTGGAGTTTGATACGGCTTAACCGGTACCAGGATGCCCTACCCTATGCCCTGGTAGGCCGGAGTCTGAGTCGCTATGATCCTCGGGTCATCGAAATTCTCGGAGAAATCAGCTATTATGAAGGCCGGAATCGGGAAGCCTTGCAGTATTTTCAGGAATATATCAACTTTGCCCCAGAAGGAACCCGGATCGAAACGGTGTACTATTTTATCGGGGAGATCTATATCCGCCTTGGCCGCTTTCGCCATGCGGATATCGCCCTCTCCACCGCGGTGCATTGGCAGCCGGGAAATGCCAACTGGTGGACCAGACTGGCCTATGCCCGGGAAAATGCCGGGGATTTATCCGAAGCGATTATTGCCTATGAACGGGCCTTGTCCCTCAATGCCCAACTAGGGGACGCCCGCCGAGGTTTGACTCGGGTCCGTCAGGCCTTAGGCGCTCGATAAGCCTATGGTTTCCGTTTCCTTATATACCCTGGGCTGCAAGGTCAATCAGCTTGAGAGTGAAGCTATCGCCCATGCTTTCAGGGCGCAGGGTTTTAAGGTGCTGCCTTGGGATGGATCCTCAGAGGAACAGGGTGCGGATATCCTCGTGTTTAATACCTGTACGGTAACTTCCAAGGCTGAACAAAAGGCCCGGCGAGTGATTCGAAAAGCCTTACGGGATCATCCCCATGCGGTTCTTATGGTAACCGGCTGTTATGCTCAAGTGGCTAGGGAAACGCTGGATGCCCTGGGAAGGGAGGGTGGTGCTGATGCTTTAGTTGCAAACCGGTTGGTGGTGGTATCGGGGGATACGAAGAGCCTGTTCTTGGATCTGCCGGGATTTCTTGCGAAAACCATGCCGGAAAAGGTGGCCCTGATTTCCCTCTCCCAATGGCTTCGGGAAAAGGGGGCTTCCCAGGTTTCTGCCACTGAACGATTCCGCTTTATTCCCGGGGATTTTTCCCTCCATGCGAGGGCCTCGGTGAAGATTCAAGATGGCTGTGATAATCATTGTTCTTATTGCCGGGTACGGCTTGCCCGAGGGAAGAGTGTCAGTCGTGAAGCGGACCACATTCGCGCTACCTTACAAGTCTTGGAAGCCAAAGGGTATGGAGAAGCGGTGGTAACCGGGGTAAACATCACCCAATATCGGGATACCGGTAGACCTCGGGAAGGGGCGTTGCATCTGGGTGCACTCTTGAGGTATCTCCTTGCAGGAACTGAGCGTATCAGGTTACGGCTCTCTTCCCTTGAACCAGAAGGAATCACCGAGGATCTGCTTGCTGTTCTGGGGCATCCCCGGATTCGGCCCCATTTTCATCTTTCCCTCCAGTCAGGCAGTCCCCGGATCCTGGAGCAGATGGGTCGCGGGTATACCCCGGAGGATGTGGAAAAGGGGATACGCCGTTTACGGGCGGTAAAAGACGACCCCTTTCTTGGCTGCGATATTATTACCGGGTTTCCCGGTGAAACCGAGGAAGCTTTTGAAGAGACCTATGCCCTTTGTAAACGGAGCGGTTTTGCCTGGATCCATGCCTTTCCCTATTCCCCCCGGCCTGGTACTGCGGCATATACCTATCCAGGGAGGGTGAGTGAAAGAAACGCGGTCTTGCGGGTAGCGCGGCTTGAGGTCCTAGGTCGTGCAGGACGGCAGGCCTATAGCCGCCGTTGGCAGGGACGGGAGGTAGAAGCGATCCTGGAGGCATCCAAGCGACCCAAGTCTTCCTTCGTTGCTGCAGTATCGGATAATTATCTTAAACTGCTCGTGCCCTTTCCCGATGAAGCGCCGCCTCCCGGGGGCAGCGCTATCCGATGTAGGATCTGCAGGTTGCCTGATAGGGGCGAGGGATTTTCCCGGTTTGACGCCTTAGGAGAGTACCTACAGGCTGAGTCTAGAAACACGGCTCACATTAAAGGGATACCATCCGTTGAGGGTAGTAGAGCCGAGCATACACAACGCTAAAACCGTCTATTGCACTTGATTTAGAGGGGATCCTCGATTCTGGTTTTGAGACAGCCTCTGTTTTTTTGAAAAAGGAGTTCATGTATGAGTATTTTTTCCACGTTACAGCCAGTTTTTATAATTTTTTCGGCATGCTTAGGGGTTCTGCTTGGAAAAAGTAACATACACATAGAACAGCGATCAGGCAGCTTTATTGAATTTTTTTTAATGATCCTGCTCTTTTTTACCTTTGCAGGTATTGCTATAAAGGACATTAGGAAATCCTTTACCCATGTGAAATTTTCCATTTCCGCATTAAGTATTAATTTTTTATGGAATCCTATTTTTGCCTTTCTTTTGGCAAAAATCTTTTTACCGGAACAAAGGAGCTTGCAAATCGGG
>JAIRLU010000079.1 GCA_031259215.1 Treponema sp.
ATAGCCGCTGCGGTTTCGGTCATATTGGAGGAGAGTTCCGAACCAATATCAAACAAGGAGATCGATTGTTGTTTGATAATGACGATCAAGCTGCGAATTTTCTCGATGGTGAGGTTAAAGTAGTGGGCCAGGTCTTCGATTTCATCTTTGGTAGTGATGGCGATCCGTTTGGTGAGGTCTCCTTCACCTTGGGAAATATCTTTCAACATGGCGCTGACCTGGAGAATGGGTTTGGCGATACTTCCTGCCATCAAGAAGGTAATAACCCCTCCTGCCAGGATACAAAGGACCGCAATGAGGGTGTTGAATCGGGTCATAGCCGTTACTTGGGCAAGCACCATTTCCTCTGGTGCAGACGCGAGCACCGTCATAGGAGTGAGTGTATTACCCACATAAAAGGGATAGCTCACCATTTCTTGGTTTCCAGATTCGTTTTTAAAGACCTTGGGGGTCCCGGTCTGGAGGGAGTCAAGGATCAGGCTCACCCCGGTTTCTCCTAAAACAGACCCGTGGACTTGCTGGAAACGAGTACCGATCTGGGTCGGATCGTAATGGGCCATGACCACGCCGTTATTGGCTAGCATAACCGCCTTACCAGTGCCGTAAGGCTTGATTTCCGCTATCATGGACTGGATCTCCGCTAGATCCACATTGATCCCCACCAGTCCCACCACCGTACCATCACTTTCCACAATAGGAGCATTCAGGCTTGTGACATAGGTTTCCCTCCCCCCAACCATCCGGGTAACCGGATTTCCTATACTTTTACGATCCGTGAGATTGAGTAGTAGGCTCTGAGGATCCGGATGAGCCCGATACTCTATGGAGTTTGTTTCCTGAGTATACATGGAAATGTACTGCCCTGTGGCATTGGAACCTGGAGTATTGGCGTACTGGCTATCAAGCCCATCCAGAACCTGAGGGCGCCACACCGTATAGACATCGATAAAGTGGGGATTGACCGCGATCACACTAAATAACATATCATCATACCGTATACGTCGCTGATCAGGGTCGATGACGTCGTAACCAACCATGATATTCGCAAGGGTAGTGGCCACTTCCAAATACAGATCCAAGCGCCGTTGAATATCTTTAGCGGCTATTCCCGAGATACCCCGCAAATTATCCGTAGCAGCTTGGGTTTGCAGTATACAGGAACGGGTTAAGGTAGTAACTAATAAAACAAGCACAATAAAGAACATCACCATACTCATGGTTAATGTCAATCTAACCTGTAATTTCATGATGCCTCCTTAAAGAACGTACTGATGCAGTAAAGATAGGAGACAGAAGCTTTTTCAAAATCTGACTTTTAGAAAAAACGCTATAAGATAAAACACCGGGCCTACAATGAGATAAATCATTCATAATAAGTACATACATTTTTACATATCCTTTCTATAAGTAATTATAGAGAAATCTTTTATAATAACAAGAATAAAGGAATAGAAAAAATAAGGAAGCCTTGAGGGGATAGGGCGAGCGCATATATCTGAGATCAGGAAGTTCGGGTTTGGTTGGGTGGGCGGGCCTCAGGTCCGACCTGGTCGATTTGCTTCAAAGCTAGGCGGTTGTGCGGAATGTACAGGGGCGAAAATTGTATGTGCCCTGGCCCTGCATGCGCAGACCCTGAGTATTCCATCGAACTCACGTTATGCTACCTTGAATCTGGAAATCTCCTGCACCAAGATGTTGATATGGTGATGATTATCCATACTCAAGGTACTGATCCGGTGTACCGCCTGATTGATCTGTTCTATACCGCTGGACATCTCGTTGATCCCATTGGACACTGCACCGGTAACATGCTCTACATTCTGGCTTTCCTTGATGTTTTTTTTACTTCCCCGCAACATCTCCGTAGACCCACTGCGTACATACCGGCTTATCTCGTTCAAGTAGCCAGGACCTTCAGAATCTGCTGACTCCCGGTCCCCTGCTCCGCCATAGCATCCTTCACCTTCGCCTCCTGCCCGGATACGATCTTCACCCCCTGATCAATCGCTTCAAACCGGTTCAGTACTTCATTGGTGGATTTCGCTATCTGAGTTCTCGAATCCTTGATCTTTTTCAATACCGCCGTGATGGTCTTGGATTGCTCCCCAGAAGATTCTGCAAGTTTCCGAATCTCCTCGGCCACCACCGCAAAACCCTTGCCCAATTCCCCTGCGTGGGCCGCTTCTATCGCCGCATTCATCGATAAGAGATTCATATCGATAAGAGATTCATCTGGTTGGCAATGCTTTCTATCATTGCGGTGATCGCCAAAAGTCCATCCCATTCCTTGGCTATCCCTTGAATATCCGCGGTAACTCCCTGCAAGCCGTTCCGGCCGTTCTCCGAAGCACCGGCCAGTTCCTTCACATTCTCCAAGTTCTGCACAATGATCTGGGTAACCGAACTGATATGGGCAATCATCTGTTCAATAGCCTGGGAGGACTGGGAGAGGTGAGCGGTCTGATCTTCGATATAGCCGTTGAGTTGTTCGATATGGGTGGCGATGTGTTCCATCGTGGAATTGGTTTCGGTAACGCTGGAATGTTGATTTACCACCTGGCCTTTGATACTCTGGATATTGGCGGAGATCTGATGCATGGCCGCAGCGGCTTCGGTCATATTGGAAGAGAGTTCCGTACTAATATCAAACAAGGAAGCCCCTCGTTCTTTGATGATACTGATGAGGGATCGGATTTTATCAATAATGAGGTTGAAATAGCGGGTCAGGTCTTCGATTTCATCGTTGGTAGTGATGGCGATCCGTTTGGTGAGGTCTCCTTCGCCTTGGGAAATATCTTTCAGCATGGCGCTGACTTTAATGATGGGTTTGGCGATACTTCCTGCCACCACGAAGGTAATAAGCCCTCCTACCAGGATACAAAGGACCGCAATGAAGACGCTGTATTGGGTCATAGCCGTTACTTGGGCAAACACCGTTTCTACCGGTACGCTTATCACAATAACGAGTGGGTTAACCACATTACCCACATAAAAGGGATAACTTACGGATTCCAGGCCCTCGGCTTGAAAGTTCATGGGGGTCCCGGTCTGGAGGGACTGAAGTACCAGGCCCACCCCTTCTTGCCCCAAACTGGGTATACTGGTTTGCTGGAAATTAGTACCGATCCGGGCGGGATCGTAATGGGCCATGACCATACCGTTATTGGCCATCATAGCCGCCCTACCACTGCCGTAAGGCTTGATCGCCGTTACTATGGGCTGCAGAATACCCATATCTATATTGACCCCTACCACTCCCACTACCGTACCATCGTTTTCCACAATAGGGGCATTAATGCTTATAGTATAGGTTTGTTTTCCATTGACGGTCCGAGGCACCGGGTTTCCCATGGTTTCAAGTGCTGAAAGATTGGTCAATAAACTCCGAGGGTCTGGATGGGCCCGATATTCTACGCTGCCTGTTTCCCGGGTATACATGGAAATGTACTGCCCCGTAGCATCGGTTCCTTGCGTATTGGCGTACTGGTCATCCAGTTCGTCTAGGGTCTGAGGAAGCCATACGGTGTAGATATCAATAAATCGGGTATCGCTAGAGAGAATACTAAATAACATATCATCATACCGCATACGCCGCTGAAAGACGTCAATGGATTCGAAGCCGTTCATGATCTTCGCAAGGGTTTGGGCCACATCCAGATACAGCTCAAAGCGCCGCTGAATATCCATAGCAGTCATTCCTGCCATACTTTGCAGATTGTCCGCTGCTGCTTTACCTTGCATACTGCTGGAAAATTGTATAAGAATACCGGTTAGAGTGAGTAACATAACCAGCATCAACCCGCTAATAATAAGTGTTAATCGGACTCGTAATTTCATGATCCTCCTCTTCCTCCTTAACGATTAAGGGCTTAATCGTTAAGGAGCATACATTATATGGATTATAAATTCGCTCAAGAGAAATCTTATCATCCCTCTGCGAGAATCTATAACTTAGGATTTATTTTATCCTATATTCTCTATTACGGCAATACCCACCGATCTGCTAATCAAAATACGATCCTATAAATCGTATTTTATTACAAAATAAGGAGTTCCCTCAAGCTCTACCAAACGAAGATTGATTACTCACTTCTTAATATACTCCTTTCGGCTTGAAAATTTACAAAATCTCAAAATTTACAGGAATATTGTTGAAATTCATCCTTAAAGCAGTATATACCATAAAATTTACAAAAAGAAAAAGGTCCGCCAGGCTAAAGTCCACCATTACGGGAATTAATGCGCTTGTATCCGAATACTTCGTGAACATGAGCGTTCCTTTGCAGGCCCTTAGTATTCTATCGAACTCAGGTTAAGTATATGAGCATATATGCAAAAAAACGGGGATCCGGTAAACCCTCAATTGCAGAAACAAGCGGATACCGCTATGCTGATCCTATGAATATGGCGGATTTGCCGAGCCGGAAGGGAGCACGGATATATTGTATTGGTATTAAGGGAACCGGAATGTGTGCCCTGGTCGAACTATTACACCATGCCGGGTTCCAGGTTTCCGGTTCCGACCGGATGGAAGTCTTCTATACCGACCATATCCTCCAAGCTCTGGGGATCCCCTACTTTGAATCCTTTGATCCGAGCCACCTGCCTGCAGATGCAGAACTGGTCATCTATTCTGCAGCCTATTCCCCGGAAACTAACCCGGAACTCGCCGCAGCCCAGAGCCGGGGACTTCCCCTCTTGAAATATACCGATGCCCTGGGGGCCTATTCCGCGGGTTTTGACGCTTCTGGTATTGCTGGTGTCCACGGGAAGACCACCACCACCGCAATGGCCGGAGTGCTGATCCGAGGGGCCGGCCTTCCTGCCCACATTCTTGCGGGAAGCGCGGTGGGCGCCTTTGGAGGACGTTCTACACTTACCTTGGGAAATACCTATTTTGTGGCAGAAACCTGCGAATACCGGCGGCATTTCCTTTCTTTTCATCCGCGGCGTATCGTCTTGACCAGTGTGGAATCAGATCATCAGGATTATTATCCCACCTACGAGTCGATCCGTGATGCCTTTCTTGAGTATGGTCGAAAACTGCCTCCTGGAGGGGAACTCATCTACTGTGCGGATGATCCGGGAGCTCGGGAAGTGGCAAAACGCTTGGAACAGGAAGCGGGGGGGAGGGAGAAGCGGTTCATTCCCTATGGGTTTACTGCTTCGGGAGCTTTTAAGATCCAATCTTACCAGGTGGCCCATGAACAGGCCATGCTAGTCCTGGCAGGTTTCCCTGGCCCCTTGGGGCTTCGGATCCCTGGACGGCATAGTGCTCTGAACGCAGCCGGGGCCTTGGCCTTGACCGATGCCCTGGTGAAGGCCGAAGCCCCCGGGGGCTGGCAGCCGGAACAGTGGGAAGGGGCACGCCAAAGTTTAGCTGCCTTTACCGGCAGTAAACGGCGCTCGGAAATCCTCGGTGAACGGGGAGGCATCCTTTTTATGGACGATTATGGCCATCATCCCACGGCAGTGCGCACCACCTTAGCTGGGCTCAAGGAGTTTTACCCTCAGCGCCGGCTGGTCTTGAGTTTCATGCCCCACACCTATACCCGGACCGCGTCCTTGCTGGATGAGTTTGCCCGATGTTTTGAGCAGGCAGATATAACGGTGCTCCATAAGATTTACCCTTCTGCTCGGGAATCCCCTTCCTCGGGGATAAGCGGGGAGACCCTCTTTGCCAAAACTAAGGCCCGTCAAGATAGGGTGTACTATGTGGCAGAGCCCCTGGATGCGGTGGGTTTGCTCTGTGAGGTACTTCGTCCAGGGGATCTGTTTATTACCATGGGCGCCGGGGATAACTGGAAGCTCGGTCAGGCGCTGTTTGCTCAGACTATCGAGGGGCGGCCGTGAAAAGCATGACCGGTTATGGCTACCATGAACAGCAGTATCCAGACTGTGCGGTTTCCGTGGAAATCAAGAGTTATAACGGCCGTTTTCTTGATCTTCTGGTGAATCTCCCCCCCTATTTTTCAGCCCTGGAGCCTGCCATCCGAAGCTACGTGGGTGCCCGGTGCAGACGAGGAAAGGTGGAAATCACCCTGCGTTTTAAAGAACCGAATGCCCCTTTTTCCGTTTCAGTGAACCGGGCCGCCGCGGAAGCCTATCGAGAGGCTCTGGCGGTTTTGGGAGAGATCTTCCACAGCGAAGAGCAGCCCAGTCTTGGGCTGGTGCTTGGATTAGAAGGGGTTTTGGGGATCGAAAAAAAACGGGATGATACCGGGTATTGGAAGCAGGTAGAACCGGTTTTAAGCGTTGCCTTCGCCCAGTTTGATGCAGCCCGGGAACGGGAAGGGAAGCGGACTGAGGAGGATATTCTTTCCCATCTGGCCGTGCTGGAGGCTTCGGTTAAGACCGTAACTTCCTATGTGCCTACCTTGGAGGTATCAATTCAAGAAAACCTCCGTAACCGTTTTATGGAACTCTTGAGAACCAGCGGTTTAGTATTCTCCCAGAGTGGAACCGCCACGCCGCCAGGGTCTATCCAAGCTGCTTGTACTACCCTGGACAATCGGATCCTGGCAGAGACTGCAGTGTGGCTGATGAAATCCTCCATTTCAGAAGAGCTTGCCCGGCTTAATGCTCATCTGGCAGAATTTCGGGCTGAAGTGAAACAGAACCCCAGTCCTGGCAAGAAGCTGGATTTTCTCTGCCAGGAAATAAACCGAGAGGTCAATACGATCGGTTCCAAGGCCCCGCTCCTGGAGGTAAGCCGGGTGGTGGTAACTATGAAGGATGCCCTGGAAAACATCCGGGAACAACTGCGGAATGTGGAATAGGCCTCACCCCTGATAGGGGGCCTGGTTCGAATTGAGCTTTGGCCCTGAAACCTCATACCAGGATAGAGACCGCGTTACACGCCCTGGAAACCTTCTTAAGGTGAGGTGGGACAAAAATAAAAAAGGCCGCCGGACCTTAGTCCGACATTGGACTTGTTCGAGAACCCGGTTGGTTCTCGAACAAGTCTCCAAAAAACGTGGATTTCTTAATAAAATCCACGTTTTTTATCGTTTTTTAAGCGGAAGTTGTTCGGAAACTGAGGTTT
>JAIRLU010000120.1 GCA_031259215.1 Treponema sp.
TAGAAGGGGAAGAGGCCGCGTCCATCATCCGGGGACCGGGGTCAATTGAGAAGGGTCTGCACTGGTTTCTGGACGTATGGTTTGGGGAAGACTCGTGCCTGGCAGGGACGAACCATGCGGCGGAAAAGCTGAATGTATTGAGGAAAGGGGCGTTGTACCTTCTGTGAAAGACCACCGTGTCTGAAAAACGATTCAGCGTTCGGAGGAAAATGTTCCGGGCTACCATCAGCGACGATTTCCTTTACCACCCATTGTTCGGCTAAGTTAAATGACGTTGCCCTGCAATCCAAGGTATTAAAAGCTATTTTTTGCTATACTCAGTAGTATGGACGAAGAGGCTGCGCTTCAGAGAAAAAAGGAAAAACGGCCGGTACGATTCTTCAACACCACCGACCCTTGTAATCCCTGGGATCATTACATGCTGCCCCCAGAGAATAGGCTGGTCGGTGCCCAACTGCACCGGTATATTCGGGACAAGCTCTACTGGGTGCTCCATGCCCCTCGGCAGACCGGGAAAACCACCTTCCTGCAAAGCTGGATGCGGAAAATCAACGGGGGGGATGAAGCTCTGGCCTGTTATGTCAGTGTTGAGCGATGTCAAGGCATAGCGGAAACCGAGCGGGCTATGCCGGCTCTTGGGGACGCAATCAGAGCCTGGGCGCAGAAGGCAGGTTTAGTGGTTCCATCAGAGCAGGGAGCTCATCCTGCCTCTCAGGTCAATGCGCTCTTGAGTGATTGGGCAAAGTTGCTTGCCCCGAAACCCTTGGTGGTCCTGTTTGACGAAGTGGATGTCCTTGAGGGTGAAAGCCTCATCAGTTTCCTGCGGCAACTGCGGGACGGTTTTGCCGGACGGGGGCCGGGCCTATTCCCGGTGTCCATCGCCTTGGTGGGGATGCGGGATTTGAAGGATTATCTTACTGTGGCCAAAGGAGGAGTTACCCCGAATCCTGGTTCACCCTTCAATATCAGAGAAGACTCGGTCCGTTTGTCCAACTTTGAAGCAACCGATATGGCCGCGCTCTTTGCCCAGCGAACTGAAGAGACCGGGCAGTGCATCACCGAAGAGGCTCTGGCTTATGTCTATGAGCGGTCTCAGGGGCAGCCTTGGATGGTCAATTCTTTGTTTAAACGGGCCACCCTACGGGTATTGGATGAGGGGAGCCGGGAAACCGTTACCCTGGCCCATATCATGCAGGCAGAAGAACAGATGATCCAGGCCCGGGAGACCCATTTAGACGCCCTGGAGGTCCGCCTGCAGGATCCCAAGATACGCCGGGTGGTAGAGTCTATCATCATCGGTAACATGGATCCCCGTATCAGCAGGATGAACCCGGATGTCGAATTGGCTATGGATTTGGGCCTCCTCGTCTGGACCACGGAAACCGGCTTCATCATTGCCAATCCGATATATGCGGATATTCTGACTCGGCATCTCAATGCGGGGTACCATGACAACCTACCGCCCCCCTCGTCTTGGCAATGGCAAAAAGCCGACGGTTCCTTGGATATGGATGCGCTGTTGCGGGAGTTTCAACGATTCTGGCGGGAAAACTCCGAAATCTGGGAAGGGAGGTCGGACTATACGGAGGCTTTTCCTCATCTCCTCTTAACGGCATTTTTACAGCGGGTGTTAAATGGCGGAGGAAGAATAGACCGGGAATATGCGGCGGGCCGGGGACGGATGGATGTATATGTGGAGTATAAGGGAAACCAATATATCATTGAAGTTAAGCTGGTCCATGAAAAGCAGGGTCTTGAGCAGGTACAGGCCAAGGGGCTTGAACAGATAGAGAACTACCGGGACCGGAAGGCGCCGGATGCGCCGGCATACCTGGTGCTCTTTGACCGGCGGTCCAAGGCTAAGGAACGGCCCTGGGAAGAACGGCTTTTCTGGGTGAAGGCCGATGGCATAATGGTGGTGGGCTGTTAGCGGGTAAACCGCTGAGGGTGGGGATTCAGAAGATTGGAGACTGTATAAGCAAAATAAAGCTGGGCCGTGGATCCGTATATCTTGGATGTTTCTACGGTGTGAGGGCCTGTGTATGAGCGATAAAAGGGGCGTTTTCAAAATGCTCGATTTAAAAGAGTCTTATTTTGATAAATTTTCTGCATACTACTAGACAAACAAAAAAGAATGTGCTATAAATTTTTAACAAGTAATGAGACAATATTAAGGCTGTTTACAAGACAGATATTTGTCAAGTTGTTACTGGTTATTTTTCAAACGAGGCCTGGGGGCTTCGGAAATATTTTGAAGGAACTGCGCTTAGGGCGTAGTAATAAGGTAGTTGTGTATCGTGATGGTTTCTGATAGGTTTTTACGCCATGATGTATTAATTGCTTTATACCCCCCCCCCCCCCCCCCCCCATCAAATAGTTTTATTAGTTAGTTATTCTGTTTATTTCATAGAACACTTTCTTCTTCTCTATGTATTCTGTTGGGCATCTCTTTCATCCATACGAAGACTGTAGGGCCTGTAACACCATCGCGCATTTGTGTTGTTTCTACAGAATCCGGTATACTCATTGATGATGTTGCGGCTCACAACAGGTAGACGGTGTTTATGTTTCTCGATAAATCAAGGTAAAAAAGCTGTGCTATGCTTTTCTTATATGGTAGGAAATAGCTCGTTATAATCATTTAATGATATTACCTTAAGTGTAGATATGATTTTTTTTGCATAAAATAATTTTGTAACAAAATATATGTCTTATCACATGGTTTGAAAAATCAATAAATCAAAACTCAAAATTTAGCTGGATATATGAAAGTAGTACTACTTGCCGGTGGGTGCGGTACCCGCCTCTCTAAAGAAACGGATCTGCAACCGAAACCCATGGTGGAAATCGGCGGGCGACCTATCCTCTGGTATATTATGAAGATGTATTCCTATTGGGGCTTCAACGAGTTTGTGGTCCTTACAGGGTATAAATCCCATATTATTCACTCACCTTACGCAAAAGGATGAAATAGGATAAAATGAGGTATGGGGAAGGAACTGTTAAACCTTTATAGTGATTATTTGTTGTATAGTAACAGACAAACAAGGGCGACTGGTTTATCAAGATTATTAGGGGAAGAAATAAGCCACGATAAAATAACCCGATTTTTGTCATCTGAGACTTTTGATGAGAAGGCG
>JAIRLU010000131.1 GCA_031259215.1 Treponema sp.
AGACTTTGGTATAGAAGACCCTTATAATAGGGCTGTCAATTTTTCACGCTTCGAGGAATGAGCTTTGTGAAAAGGATATTAATCTTCCGGTTAACTATTCATTTTACTTCGCCTCCTCGCTTTGTCCAAAAGGAGTGATCTATGTTAAAGACGAATTTTAAAGAAAGCTGCATTTCAACAAAAAGGCTGATCTTTTCGGCCGCGGCGGTTCTTTTGATCTTTACCGCGCTGTTTGCCTTTGTGTCCTGCGGGGGTGGCGATGCCGTCGGCGATACTAAAAGCCCATTGATAAACACATCCTGGCCTGTCACGGCACAAAAAGGTAGTTCTACCGAAACATTAACGGTGGCTATTACAGATAGCAAAATTGTAGTAATGGACAGTTCCGGTAAGGTAGTATCCTCCAAACCTTATACGTACAAAGACGATCTGTATTTTATTGAAGGTTCTTCTTCCGGAATATCCATTACCAAAGGAGAGAGCGGCCTTATTCTGGGTGTCGACTTTACCGTACCGGGCTATACCGGTTTTACGCCGGACGGGGGTTCCACAAGGATCGACAATGATAAAGCCGGGGAGCTGGACAATGCGAAACAAGGGGATCCCATCACGATCGCCCCAACCCCCGGTTCCGCGTCTCTGTTGCCTGGGTTGCTTGGCACCTGGACAGACAGTGGGGAGTACAACGGGGCTATATGGACCGACGACTATACTATTACCACGACCAGCGTTACCCATGTCGCTTCCGGGGTTGAAGAGACCGGCTCTATTGAATACGTCTACAACTTTGACGACGCTTCGGGCTGTATCATTGTAAAATACGCTGATGGTAAATACAACGGGGTCTTCTTTGGTAATTTAACCGCGACAACTGTGGATTTGGGCGATGCCTACGATGCCAGCGCTACCGATTACGATTCATCGGTGGATACCCTCGCGGAGGCGATAGAACGGTTCAAGCTGGAAAACGCGGAAACCTACGGCGGCGGTGAAGCCCAGTATCAGACCGGCCATAAGAAAGACACCGACACCCATACGCTGAATTCCCTGCTGATTGGCACCTTCAAGTCAAGCGGCGAAGGGTGGACCGATACCTATACCATTACTGCGGGAACCGGGAGCCAGATAGGTGGTATTACTCACGAGGAAGGCTACACCTGGACAAGTGCCGCCATTGAGTACATCTACAACTTCGATGCGACATCAGGCTGCCTTATCGTAAAATACGCCGCCGATGGTGCTGATAAATACAGCGCGGTTTATTTTAAGGATTTGTCAACGACCCAGGTGTTGTTAGGCGACGCCTATACCGTTGCCGACTATACCGTTAGTCCGGCGGTAGACACTCTGGCGGAGGCGAAGCTCCGGTTCAGGCCGGAGAACGCGGAAACTTACGGCGGCGGCGAAGCCCAGGGGGGTACACCTCAGACGAAACAAAATTAAAGGCATAAAACATGGCATTTCTCGCCGTCCGAAGGGCGGTGGGAAATCGCCCGTTTGTTTACCGTCGCATCATCCCGGTAACAGGAGGCTAACGACATGAAACTGCGTATACATTGGGCAGTGCAATTCTGCGTCGTAATTTTTGTATTTCTCTTTACCGCCTGTCCCAACGGGAACGATGAAGAAGAAAAAACCCTGTCACTAAGCCTTAACACGGCCGGCGGGAACTACCGGGTAACCGCCGGGAACGGTATTTTGCTAAAGGCAACGGTGATCAACGCGGAGAATCCGGTCATGGCCTGGACCGATAAAGACGGGATTACGGTTTCCAAAACGGATATGTACACCTTCACCCCGGATACTTCCGGGGACTATCAGTTTACCTTTAAGTTAAATGCCGCAAACGGTACGGGTGAAAAAACCGTCGTATTGACGGTAGAGGTACTATCCAAAGCGGAAGTAAATTCGGAACTCTACTTTGATTACGGAAGCCGGCGTACCGCTGCCGATTCCCCTGAAACCAGGGGCTATACCGTTCCCTTGGGTCGTACCCTGGTCTTGGCTCCGGTGCGGCAGCATAACGAAATTACCGGCGCGGCCCGGTACGAATGGACGGTGGACGGCGTAATTCCAGCGGATTTTTCGGAAACCGAATACTTCTCTTTCACCCCGGCGGAAAAGAAAAGCTACACCATTAAAGTCGCCGCCAGGGACGGGGACAAGTACGCCGAAGCCCTTACCACGGTTACCTGTACCGAACCGGAGGGAACCTACCGCAGGCAGGTTTCCGCTTCCACCAAGGCAAAGGCGGTCATCTGCTTTGAATTTGTCCAGGGGCCCGGGCAGTTTACCTGCCGCCAGTATCCGGCGCTTAACAAAAATATGAACGAAACGGAGGTACTGGAAAAGGTTCAAAGCATAGTCGACGCCTACGAAACCCGGACCTTTGCCTTTAGTCTGGGCGGTTTCGGCGGGTACATAATAACCGGGTTTGATCACAGCGTGGCAAATACCGGCGGTTACGATCTGGCTATATACGGCAATGCCTTTACGGATTGGGGGGAAGCGGGGATCCTCTGGGTGATGCAGGATGACAACGGAAACGGCAAACCCGACGATACCTGGTACGAGTTAAAGGGCAGCGAGACCGGAAAGGTCGAAACCGTTCAGCGTTATTCCATCACCTACTCTTATCCCGACGGAACCCAGGACGGGGTAACGGGCGGCAGATGGACGGACAATCTGGGCCAAAGCGGCCGTTACCACACCGGACACGACGGGGCCTGGGACAGCCTTGAGGGGTATCCCTATTGGGTACCGGGGGAGTATATTACCTTTACCGGGACGCTGCTGCCCTCCAACCGGGGTAAAAGCAAAGGAGGTCAGGATACGCACCTGGCCTATGGGGAGGGATACGTGGATAATCTGCCCAGCAAGCAGGACTTTAGCATAAGCGACGCTGTGCAGGCCGATGGTTCCCCCATGCATCTGCAGTACATCGACTTTGTAAAGGTACAAACCGCGGCCAAAGACTGGTATGAAATGTGGGGCGAAGTTTCTACCGAAACCGGGGTTCCCCTGGACAAGTCCCTCATGCAGTAGTAATACTATCGGAGTTTGTATGATCCTGATGCCGCTGAAGAAATTATTCAAAAAATGTTTTGCCGGAACAGGGATTCTCGGGGTGTGTCTGTTTTTCTTTGGCTGTGATATGTTCAGTTACGGCAAAGTCGGCGGGTCGGACAAGTATACTGTCGGGGAACTGCCGGAATTGCTCGTCGGTGAGTGGTACTCCCACAATCCCTACGTGGAATTTGAAATGGACGGTTATAAAATCGGCAGAGTAAAAGATTTAAAGGAGGATTATCCGCCCAACGGCTATCCTCCCGGTTTCCCCCGAAATATGCCCGCCGATTCTCCCTATACATTAAAAGATACGTATTCTATCGATCCGGAAAAAGATTACTATGTCCTCTACCTTGCCAAAGATAAACAGGATGTGGGCAACAAAGACATACCCGCCTTTATGGGTATTGTGCGGCAGGTACATATCTTCGAGGATGCCGGGGGTAACAGCGCCGCAGGGTGCATTATCATTGAGTTTCTTGACGGATGTTACGAAGATGGCTCACAATTTGATTACGATGTTTCGGAACTTCCGTTCCTGGGTATTTTTTACCGGATCAAAGACAGCAATACGGTACAGATGGCGAATACCTGGGATTTTGTGAATTGGGGGCCCACCAACACCGCTACCCTTTCGGAGGCTGTTGAAAAGTATGTTCCGGCAAATGAGGGTGATTTTGTCGACTGGGGTATTGTATGGCCCCAGGAACGGGAACCCTGATGACGTTAGGACACTCCACAGCAGCCTTAAGGGTATTTGCTTTAATAGGCGCGGTATGCCTCTTTGCAGGCTGCCCCCTGGAGGATTCGTCGGGACTTCCGGGTATCCCATCGCCGCCGTCGGTTGTTTCAGGGGATAGGCGGCTTTCGGTAAGCTGGATTGAACAGGGGAACGCTGAAGAATACGAAATCCGCTATAGAAAGACGGATGATCCCAATGCCGGAGAGACCGGCATACCCGTGCGGGGAAGCACCGGGGCCATTGAAAATCTGGAAAATGGCAGGCCCTACAGTGTCCGGGTGGCGGCAAGAAACAATGCGGGGTTCGGCGGTTTCAGCGACGCCGTCACCGGTGTGCCTGAAGCCGCCGCCCTGTCATTGCCCGCGGACTTTGTGTACATACCCGGCGGAACCATAAGCGGCAGCGCCGTCTTTGCCACAGGTTCGGAAACCGGCCCGGCGGGGGATCAGAAGGGGGTATTTGTCGAAGGTCGTATCGTCCGCCTGGATTCTTTTGGTATGGCGAAATACGAAACCACCAATGTCCTTTGGAACCGGGTCCGGCAATGGGGGGAAAGAAACGGATATACTTTTGCCGCCCTGCCAGAAGATGCCGGTACCGGGAATGAACCGGCAACGGGCATCACCTGGAGGGACGCCGTAGTCTGGTGCAACGCCTATAGCGAGGAACAGGGCCGGGAGCCGGTGTACTATCTTGAAGACGGCGAAACGGTGCTACGGACATCTTCGGATGTGGCAATCCAGAAAACCGGGGACGACTATGTGTACCAGGATGCCGACCGGGCCGTCATGAAGCGGGCAAAAAACGGCTTTAGGCTCCCCCTGGCCGCGGAATGGGAATTCGCCGCCCGGGGCGGCGATCCGGTGCAAACCGAATGGTATTACCCCTACGCGGGGAGCATCGATCCCGAAGAAGCCGGCTGGATCGGTCCCAACTCGAATCATACTACCCATCCGGTTGGTACAAAGAAGGAAAATCTTCTGGGGATCTACGATATGACCGGCAACGCCTATGAATGGTACTGGGACTGGGGTGGGAACATCACCCCGGATACCCCGGTAGAAGGCCCGGCTTTTCCGGGCAGCGCGAGGACCCGTGTCTGCGGCGGTGGTTATTACGGCAGTCAGGCAAAATCCTCCCATGTAAGTTCCCGGATGACCGTGCCGCCCAGCTCTACCTACGTCGGTTACGGGTTTCGGGTTGCCTGCGGTATCGCGCCGTAAAAGGATGGAGAGAAAGGGTTGATGAAAATGGGGAGACACAAAAAACAGTATCTGCTTATCCTTCCTGTACTTTCGATTCTTTTTTCGGGTTGTGAACAGCCATCGAATACCCGGCCCCCGGAAACGCCGGAACAGCCCACGGTAATTCCTGGGGATAGACAGCTTAAGATAAGCTGGAATACGGTTTCCGGGGCCTCCGCCTATGAAGTCTGGCTTGGAAAAGGGGAATCAATCGCTATGGCGGAACTATACGGGGACAGCTATGTAAGTGAAACAACCGTAACCATCACCGGACTGGACAATTACAATACCTACTATATATGGATACGGGCGCTCAACAACGCGGGAACCGGTGGTTTTAGCCCCCGGGCCCAGGGCGTACCCGGAGGCACGGCGCCGTGAAGGTTTTTTTATTGATCTGTGTAGTGTCGGCGCTTATTCCCCTTTCCCTGTTCTGTGAAACAGAAGAAGAGGTCTTTTTTCCGGAAGATTCACCCGTAATGGAAGGGGAAGGAATCACCCTGGAGGAAGACTCCCTGATAACAAACCGGAACGAGATAGGCGTACTGGGTACCGAGGAATCGACCCAGCAGATGGAAGTTATCGACAAAGATGAAATTGAGCGCCGCCAGGCCCCGGACCTTCCCACCCTGCTGGAAGAAACGCTGGATATGGGAATTACCCGCTACGGGGCCTACGGTAACGCGGCAAATGTTAACATGCGGGGCCTGGACAGTTCCCGCGTCGCGATTTTGATCGATGGAATACCTGCCAATTCCCCCCGGACCGGCGGCTTCGATATGAGTATGCTGGACCTGAACGGTCTGGAAAAAATAGAGGTTGTCTACGGCGGCTCGGATACAAAATTCAACGTTTCAGGAGCTATGGGCGGGGTGATCAACCTGATAACCATTAAGAAGCAGGAACCTGGACTCAGGATAAGCGGAGGGATTTCAAACCTTTCGGTATTGCCTGAACAGTACAATAAAAAGGGCGGCGAAATCGGTAACCCTCACTGGGAGGATCTGGCGGATACACAGATGACATCCTTGTCTCTGGGATACGGGGCGGAAAAATTTTCTTGGTCTGCCAACTGGTTTGGAAACCGGGCGGCAAATCACTATCTTTATAAAGACTACGGCGGATATGCCCGGCGGAAGGAAAACAACGAAGTCTGGGATACCGGAGCCTCGACTTCCTTTGTCTGGGACCTGCCGGATATGTCCAAGCTGCTGGCCGGGGCGGACATTTATTACGCCGACAGGAATTTTCCGTATACCGGTACCGCTTCTTCCGCTGCGAAACAGCAGGACATTAAAACCGGGCAGAAAATTCTCTTTGATATGCCCCGGGCGTTCCGGGACGATCTGGCTATGGAGGCAAGCCTTAGCCACACCTTTACGGATATGCGGTACCGGGAAGACGAGAGATACGACGATAATTATCTTACCGCCATAAACCGTTGGAGCTGGTATGCAAAGCCCTGGCTTACCCTTAAATCCGGTTTTGATTACCGGTACATTCATGTGGATACCACCCGGGGGGAAATTCAGGACGGACACGACGGCGGTATCTACCTGAACGCCGAAGTACAGCCGGCCAAACGTTTCCTCTTCATCGCCTCGGTTAAAGGGGTTACCAATACCCGCTCGGTAGTCCCTGTACCGAAATTCGGTTTTGTGTGGAAGCCCCTGGGATTCTTTGCCCTGAAAAACAATTACTATCGCAGCTTTAAATACCCTGACTTTGACGATCTTTACTGGAAGCAGGCCGACGGCCAGTATACCGGCAACCCGGATCTAAAGCCGGAAGACGGTTGGGGCGCGGACCTGGGCGCGGAATTTCGTCCGAAGTGGTTCAGCCTTGACAGCACTCTTTACTATTCGTGGATCAACGATTCTATTCATTGGGTAAAATCGGGCGGCATTTGGCGCCCTAAAAACGCGGGAATAGCCACGTATGTAGGGCTGGATACCCGGCTCAGATTTGATATTCCCCTTTCCAATTTTTTTATAAAAAAGATCGGCCTTTCATTTTCCTATCAATACCAACTGAACTGGCTCCTGAGCGGGGATTTTGATTATTCCAGCGGGATGCGCATCCCCTATATGCCCATGCACACCTTTGGCGCCTCGGTGGATTTTCCCTGGGAGACCGGCTCCCTCCTCCTATCCGGCCACTACGAAAGCCTCCGCTATGCCGATACAACCAACCTTTTAAGACTGGATCCCTACTTTCTACTGAATTTGACGGTTAATCAAAAAATTGGCGGTAACTTTACCGCTTTTATGATTCTAAGAAATATGCTCAATACCCTCTATACCTCCTTTGCGGAATACCCCATGCCGGGAATTACCCTAACCCTTGGAATGCGGCTGAACTTTGAAGGCATCGGGAGAAAGGAAAAGTGAGAGATATGGCAAACCGGTTTAACGCAACCGAACGGGGATACTGCTTTACCGCGATTGTGGGACAAGAGGATATGAAAACCGCCCTGGTACTCAACGCAATAAACCCCAGGCTTGGGGGCGTTCTTATCCGGGGTGAAAAGGGGACCGCTAAATCTACTGCGGTTCGGGCTTTGGCGGAACTGCTTCCCCAGCGGGAACAGGTAAGGGGCTGCCGATTCAACTGCGATCCCCGGGATACATCCCAGCTCTGCCCGGAATGTACGGAAAAACTGGAACGGGGAGACACCTTGGAAAGCCTTACCCTTCCCATGCAGGTAATAGACCTGCCGGTCAGTGCTACCGAAGATCGGGTGGTAGGTACCCTGGATATGGAGTACGCCGTCAAAACCGGGGAAAAGCGGTTTGAAACGGGGATCCTCGCCCGGGCAAACCGGAACATCCTCTATGTGGACGAGGTGAATCTCCTAGAGGATCATGTGGTGGATGTGCTGTTGGATTCCGCGGCTATGGGGGTAAATACGGTGGAACGGGAAGGGGTCTCTTACTCCCACCCGGCCCGGTTTATCCTGGTGGGTACCATGAATCCCGAAGAGGGGGATCTCCGGCCTCAGCTTATCGACCGTTTCGGCTTGTCCGTAACGGTTACCGGAGAAGGAAACCCCGATGCCCGAATGGCGGTCATGGAAAACCGGCTCAACTTCGAGAATAACCCGGCGGAATTTTTTGCCCGCTTTGAAGATGCCCAGGAAAAGCTGCGGGAACGGATCCTGCGGGCCCGGGAACTGGTGGATGAGGTAGCTTACTCCCGGGAGATTTTGGAAAGGATAGTAAAGATCTGCCTCAAGCTGCACGTGGATGGACACCGGGCGGATATCGGGATGCTGAAAACCGCCATGACCTTAGCGGCTTTTTCGGGACGCCGGGAAGTTCAGGAAGAAGACCTGAGAGAAGCGGCAAAACTGGTACTGCCCCATCGTATGCGGCGGAAACCATTTGAAGAAACGGGATTTGACCTTCGCGAGCTTGAAGGACTGTAAGCACATTGAGATGAACTACACCAGAGGAAGCTGAATGGAAAGGGTCGTAAGGAGTAACATAAAAACCACTATGCGTATTCTCTGTTTCGCAGCCTTGGCGGTCGGAGTAGGGCTTATGTTTCTGCTCAACCTGGGGGTAGGTTCCGCCAGAATCGATCTTTCCGAAATTGCCCGGATTCTTTTTAGCCCATCTTCGGAAGGGGATAAGAATTTTCTCATCATACAGAAAATACGGCTGCCCAGGGCCCTGGCATCCCTGGCCGGGGGCGCGTCTCTCGCGACTTCAGGATTACTATTGCAAACCTACTTCGCGAATCCCATCATTGAACCCTATATACTGGGAATAACTTCGGGGTCAACCCTCTTTGTGGGGCTTGTAATGCTTGGAGGCCTTACCTTTGGCGTGCCGAGGGTTACTCCCCTGTTTCTCTTCGGCGGCGCCTTTTTAGGGGCCATGCTGGTAATGGCTATCATCCTCTTTGCTGCAGGACGGGTAAAGAGTATGGTTACCCTCCTCATCATTGGCCTTATGGCCGGGTATGTTTGCAGCGCTGCCACCAGTATACTCAGCGTCTACGCGGAAAAACAGCGGCTGACCAATTTTGTCATGTGGAACATGGGGAGCTTTTCCGGTTTTACCTGGGCCCAGATAAGACTGATGTACGGGGTAACGGTTCCCATGCTGGGGGTATCCTACCTTCTCGCAAAACCTCTGAACCTGCTCAGCCTGGGGGATCCCTATGCCCACAGTATGGGAATCAATGTTAAAGCAACCCGTTACGGGATCATCCTTATTTCCAGTATCCTGGTGGCGGCTACCACCGCTTTTACGGGACCGGTTTCCTTTATCGGTCTTGCGGCGCCGCATATCTGCCGGATTCTGTTTCAAACGTCCAATAACAGGCTTTTGATTCCCGCATCGGTTCTGGGAGGGGGTCTTTTAAGCGGCTTTTGCGATTTTGTGGCTCGGAACATCGTTTCTCCTATGGAACTGCCTCTGGGAGCGGTTACCGCCCTCATTGGCGCTCCCCTGGTAGTTTTTCTGCTGATGCGAAAAGACAAATTATGAATCCCTTACTATCCACCATAAGCCTGGATGCGGGCTACGGTAAAAGAGCGGTTGTTGAGAATCTGGACGTACACGTCCTCCGGGGGCAGACCATCTGCCTTATCGGTCCCAATGGATCCGGGAAGTCCACGGTTCTCAGAACCCTGGCAGGTATTCTTGCCCCGGTGAAGGGGGCGGTTTATCTAGGGCAGCGGGAGATAGGCCGGATAACGCCCGCTGAAAAGGCGAAACAGTTGGCCCTGGTGCTGACGGAACGGCTCAACGTCAACATGACTAGTGCCCGGGAAATCGTGGCCCTGGGACGTTCTCCTCATACGGATTTTTTGGGACGCCTCTCGCCGGAGGATCACCGGATGGTGGATGAGGCCCTGGAAACTGTGGGCGCCCTGGATCTGGGGGAACGGAATTTTACCAGCCTGAGCGATGGTGAAAAACAGAAAGTGCTTATCGCCCGAGCACTGGCCCAGGACCCTGAACTGGTTATCCTGGACGAACCCACAAGTCATCTGGACATCAAACACAAGATAGAAGTGATACAGATACTCAATCGCCTTTCCCGGGAACGGGGAATGACAGTGATCATGGCCCTCCATGATATTGATATCGCGGCAAAAAACTGTCAGACCCTGTTATTGGTAAAAAACGGAAAGGTCCTGGCCCAGGGAAAACCAGAAGATATTATCGGCGAAAATACCATTGGGGAACTTTACGATATTGAAGGCGCTGCTTTTGACAGGGTAACCGGGGCGCTGGAAGTCTGTAATGAAAAAGCGCCGGAAGTGTTTGTCGCGGCCGGAGCAGGCACCGGTCCTTCGGTATACCGGATCCTATCCCGATTGGGATACGGCATTGCCACAGGGATCCTGCAGGAAAACGATATGGATTACCAGGTAGCTTCTTCCATGCGTTTATACAGAATCAGTGAAAAGCCTTTTGAACCTATAAGCAGGGCTGCTGCGGAACAGGCCCGGAAAAAAATGGAAGAAGCTAAATTTATCATTGATTGCGGTTTTCCCCTGGGGAAATGTAACCAGGTAAACCGTCTGCTCCTGGGAGAAGCCATCGCTAAAGGCTTTCCGGTTATTTCCCTCAGGGGATCTGCGGAAACCGCGGAACTTTGGGGAGAGGCTGCCAATCTCTTTTCTGCGGCATCTGCTGCGGAGCTTTGCAGCCGTATCTCGGATCTCGGATATGCCCCTGGAAAAGGAAGCTGATATGGGGCTTTTGGTATTATGGCCCACATCCCGCTGCAACCTAAGATGCCGTTACTGTTACGCTGCGCAGGTACCGCCTGCGGATATGGATATCCGTATTGCCCGAATGGCTATAGATGGGATGGAACCGCCTTTTAGGATCCAGTTTTCCGGGGGAGAACCCCTTTTAAGGGCGGACCTTATGGCGGAGATCATGGACTATGCCCGGTTTAAAAATCCCGGTGTTTCCTTTGCCCTGCAAACCAACGGAACCTTGCTGAATGAGGGGGTACTCGGATTGCTGAAACAATACCAGGTTGCCCTCGGGATCAGCCTTGACGGCAGGCCGGAGATCAATGAATCCCTGCGGGGGAAAACCCGGGAAGTCATCCGGGGAATCAGGCTGCTGGGGGAAGCAGGACTCATGGTGCATATCAACACCGTCGTGTGTGATGTAAATGCGGAAAAACTCCATGAAACCGCTGATATGGCTTTGCACCTGGGAAATGTCCGGGGAATCGCCCTTGACCCGCTGCGGCTTGCAGGTAGGGCCAAGGCCCGTAGTACCGACATTAAGCCCCCTTCAGTGTCTGCCCTCAAGCGGGGCCTAGAACTGCTCTGGCTACGGGTACGGGAGATAAACGCCCTTTCTCCCCGGAAACTCCTGGTTCGGGAATTTGAGAAAGCCCGGTATCTCCGAACCGCCGAGGCTCCCTGCACTGATTACTGTTACGCTGCCCAGGGCGCTTCCGTGGTGATCCTGCCGAATGGGGATTGCTTCCCCTGCGGGAGCCTTGCAGGTATGGGGGAATATGCCCTGGGTAATGTACGGACAGGGATAAAGGTCTTGCCCCTGCGCTACACAAGACCTCAGCAATGCAGCGCCTGTTCACATCAGCGGTATTGTAACGGAGCCTGTCCCGCTCGTTTCATTTTGAACGGCAACGGCGATCCTGACTGTGCAATAAAACGGTATGCTTTTGCCCCGCCAGCGGGTTTAATGCCCCTGTAAGGCAGTGGTGATAAGCGGTCGAGGCGCCCCTTGCTTCGGGTCTTTGTTGCTTTGGAACCAAGCCTACCATAGAGGTAAGGACGTTCCTCAGGAGGTAGGAACGGAGGGACCTACGCCGTCCCTCCGAACTCCGCCGCACCTTCGTAAGGCCCACCGCAGGTGCCAACGGGTTTAATGCTCCTGTAGGGCAGAGGTGATAAGCGGTCGAAGCGCCCTTTGCCTCAGGCCCTTGGGGGCTTAGGTGTAGTCCCGCGTGGCTGGAGGGGAGTCCCGCAGAACCCCAGGAACCCTGTATGCCCCGGTCCTCTGCCAGAAGGGTCTGAGTTTAGGTTCTTAACGTGAGGTGCGGCAAAAAGAAAGAAGTCCGTGAATTAACGCGAAGGTATCTGAATAATTCGTGAACATGAGCGTTCATTTTTAGATAAAGCGTAAAAAAAGGAAGGTATACTATGAAAAGAAAGATCCTGGTTTTGTCCTGGGTCGCGCTTATGGGTGGGGTGTGTTTTTTTGGGTGTGAAAACAAAAAAAATAATCCTGTGCAGTCCTCCGGGATAAACCCGGTCCCGGCAGAGGATACTGGTTCCCCAAGAAAAACCGCGATCCAATACGCGAAAAATTTTGCCATTACTTACCTGCCGGATCAGGTGAAACTCCTGACCGATTCCGACGGGAACCAACGGCTCCTGGTGCCCCGGGGAAGGGAAGTCCCCCCAGGTTATGCAGGACTTCAGGTGATCCCCACACCGATCAACCATGTACTGTATACTGCTACTCCCCAGGTGGGCTTTATAGACGCCTTGAGTAAAGCCCTGGGAGAGGATTCCCTCTTTGCCAGTATCGGCGGCGTGATGAACTCGCCGGAGGAGTGGGTTATTCCGCAAATAGTAGATGGTTTGGCAAAAGGAACTATCGCATATATCCCCCAGGATCACCGCACCGGGGCAAACATTGAATCGGTCCTGGCCCTTTCCCCGGAAATGGTGTTTACCGGCGGTCTGGAAGAATCCCAGGTGCTGCTCCGGGCCATGCTGGATGAGGCGGGGATACCCTATGTAACGGTAACCAACTGGACCGAACCGGACAATAACGCGGGCTTGGAATGGATCAAATTCTTTGCAGCCTTTTATAACCTGGATGCATTGGCAGATGAGGTCTTTGAAACAAAACTCGCCCGGATAGAAGAACTATCCAAAATAACCGCGGATATACCCGACCCAGAGCGGCCTACCGTGGCCTTTGCGCTGGTGTATGAGGGTATCGTGTATACCCAAGGGGGACAATCCACCACGGCCCAGGAATTGTACCGGGCCGGCGGTTTATACGCATTCAGGGATATTCCGGGGAAAGGGGGAATAAATCTGGGGATGGAGGAATTCTTCAATCGTGCACGGGACTCGGATGTGCTTATCTACACGACGCTTCCCGCGTACTGCCCGGATAAAAAGGCCCTGGTGGATGTGGATCCCCTGTTGGGGGAATTGAAGGCTTTTAAGGAAGACCGGGTCTTCATTCTGGACAAGGGGTATTATATGAACAGCGCCGGAGTGGATGAAAAATTTCTGGACATGGTTTTTATGGTACACCCAGAATTGATGAAAGGGCATACCCTGAAGCATTATATGCGGCTTCCGGATTAATCGGTACAAAACGGTATGCTACGCAGTGTTGCCCTGCTTTCAGCAAGCGAACCATGGGCCGCCTTTAGACAAGCACAGGAGATCCTGGCCGAGAAACAGGGGAATGCTTTTTCCCTTACCCTCTACGAGGCTGAAAGGCTGGACGAAACAGAAGCCCTTGAATCTTGTGAACACGATATAGGGAAGGCGGATTTTATTATCATCAGCCTCCACGGAACAATGGGGGACTGTAAGGGTTTTGATCGGCTCCTGCCTCTGATGGCAGACAAGAAACTGTTTTTCCAGTCTGGTATGGACGATGAAAACCGGGAAATGGCGGGGAAGATGCATCTCTTTCCTGATCAAGTGGGAACCATACGCGCTTACTATCAAAACGCCGATCCCGAAAGCCTGGCGGATCTGTTCCGTTATGTGGGGGAGATGGTATTCCATCGGGGAATATGGAAGGCCTCGCCGCCCCGGCAGCCGAAATGGGACGGGATCTATGACCCGGAAACAGCGCCGGACGAGGAAGGGTCTTTGCGCCGCGCGGAAGATGCGGTGGCAAAAGGTCAACCGGTCATCGGCATCTTGTTTCATCGGTATCTTGTTTCCCGGCGCCATGTGGCCCCCATAGACGCACTGGCGGAAAAACTGCGGAGTATGGGAGCGTATCCGCTCTGTGTGTATTCCCATCTTGCCCCTGAGGAGGGAGGGCCCTTCCGCGGCGCCGAAGATACCCTGAAGCGGTACTTTCTCAAAGACGGAAAGCCCCGGATAGGCTGCATCATCAACCTCTGCAGCTTTTCCCTGACCCTGCTCGCCAAACCGGGCTGGGGAAATTCGGATGAACCCGACAGTTTATGGTACCTCTTGGGAATCCCGGTACTCCAGGTGATGAGTTCTCCTTATGGGTTTGAAGAATGGCAAAATGCCCCTGCCGGGATTCCCCCGCAATACTACAGTTCCTCGGTGTTTCATCCGGAGTTTGACGGACAGCTTATCAGTTTCTCCGCATCCTGTACCGGTACAAACGATGATGGAAACGAACCAACCGCACTGCCAATCCCGGAACGGGTCGATAGGGTTTGCCGCCTGGCTATAAACTGGGCACGGCTTGCCCTGATCCCCAATAGGGAAAAACGGATAGCCCTCATTCTCCATAATATGCCCCCTCGCAACGACTGTATCGGCTGCGCGATGGGGCTGGATACTCCTGGATCCCTTATGCATCTATTGGCAATCCTCCAGGAGCAGGGGTACCATACGGATTATGCCTTTCGGGACGGAGAGGACATTATCCAGCGGATTACCGCGGGCCTTACCAACGACACCCGCTGGTGCAGCCCGGAAGGGATGCGGGAAAAAAGCGCGGGCCTGGTAAGCGGAGACCAGTATGGTTCCTGGTTTGCCGAATTCCCCCCGGCGGTGCAGGAAAAACTCGCTGCCTGTTGGGGGCCGCCGCCGGGGAATTTTTTAACCTCCGGGGATACGGTTCTTGTTCCGGGAATCCTGAACGGAAATATCTTTATCGGGCTGCAGCCGCCCCGGGGTCTTGAGGACAAGGCAGAGGAACTGGTCCATTCCCCCGACATAGTGTGCCCCCACCAGTACCTCGCTTTTTACCGCTGGATATCCCGGGTATTCGGCGCCCACGGGGTGATCCATGTAGGTACTCACGGTACCCTGGAGTGGCTCCCCGGCAAGGAGGTCTCCTTGAGCGGGCGCTGTTATCCAGATATTGCCATTGACGCCCTGCCCAACATCTACCCCTACATTATCAGTAACCCCGGCGAGGGAACCCAGGCAAAACGCCGCAGTTATTGCGCGCTTGTAGATCACCTGATCCCTTCCATGATCGAAGGGGGAAGCTACGATGAGCTTTCGGATCTGGATGACATGATGAAGGAGTACTACCATTTCAAACAAACCGATCCCCCTGAGGCGGTATCTGTGGGGAAACGGATCTGGGAACTTGCCCGCAAGGCGTTTATCATTTCGGATATCGGCCTTTCCGATGCCGACGCTGAAGCGGATCTGGATACCTGCGTCAGCCGGATCCACGCCTGGACCGCCCGCATCGCCCGGACAGAAATACGGGATGGCCTGCATATTCTGGGACAGATCCCTCAAGGGGAACGGTTCCGTAACCTCCTCCGGCTGCTTCTGCGGGTAAAAAACGGCGCGGTTCCCTCCCTCAGGGAAGGTCTCTGCGCCGCGGCGGGATTGGACTTAGACCACCTCCTGGCGAACCCCGCGGCATTGGTGTTTCCAGGGAAAACCTGCGCCATGGTTCTGGAAGACCTGGATGCTTTGGGTAGGGATATGTTTCTTAAATGGGAACACCAGGATTATACGATGGAAGCTGTGGAAGCTATAATCCGGGAAACCTTTCCCGCGGCTGATAAGAACCGTACACCCTTGCTGGAGTGCCTTGGTTTCGCGGCGCGGGAGATAAAACCCCGGCTTTCAGAAACCGGTCGGGAACTCGACTCCATAGTAAAGGCCCTGGAAGGGCGCATGGTTCCTACTGGACCTTCGGGAAACCCAAGTCGGGGTAATGCACATATCCTGCCTACGGGAAAAAATTTTTATGCTATCGATCCTGGAGCCATACCCTCCCGATCCGCCTGGGAAACCGGGATCCGGCTGGGGGAGGATCTCCTTCTGCGTTACCGCGGGGAAGCAGGGCGGCTGCCGGAAAGTATCGCTATCCTGGTTTACGCTACCGACACCATGCGTACCACCGGAGATGATATCGCCGAAATACTCTACCTGCTCGGCATACGCCCCCGGTGGCTGGGTAATTCCAGCCGGGTAATCGGCCTGGAGGCGATTCCCCTGTCCGAACTGGGGCGGCCCCGAATCGATGTTACCCTGAGGATCACCGGTCTTTTCCGGGATACCTTCCCCAACCTCATTGAACGTATTGAAGACGCCCTTATCATGGCAGCCTCCCTGGACGAATCCCCGGAAGAAAACTACATCAAAAAACACATTGAAACCGAAACCATGGAATTGATCCGGAGCGGCGTGGAAAAAGAGCGGGCCTTGGAGCGGGCTTCCCTGCGGATCTTCGGCGATCCGCCGGGTGTATACGGCGCCGGGGTGGCAGAACTGGTAAGCGCGAAAAAATGGAAAACCCAGGCGGATCTGGCCGGTGTATACACGGCTTGGGGTTGCCACGGATACGGGAAGAAACTCCACGGCGAAAAACACTACGATGATTTTTCCCGCCGCCTTTCCAAAACCGATGTATCGGTAAAAAACGAACCCACCGTAGAAAACGACATGATGGGAAGCGATGATTTTTACAATTACTTTGGCGGGCTGGTTTCCGCGGTTTCCTCCCATGCGGGAAAGATGAAAGCCTCCTTTATTCCCAATTCCGCTGACCGGGAGCGGCCTGAAGTATTTTCCCTGCACGAGGAAGCCTCCAGGATCATGCGGGCCAGGATCAACAACCCCCGGTGGATCGCGGGCCTTAAGCAGCATGGTTACAAGGGTGCCCAGGATATATCCGAAATGATAGACATAGTCTTTGGCTGGGACGCTACCACCTCGGTTATTGACGACTGGATGTACGATGCCATTGCCAGCCGGTATGTTTTTGATGAAGAAAACGCCCTGTGGATCCGGGAACATAATCCCTGGGCCATGCAGAATATAAGCGAACGCCTCTTGGAAGCGGTAAATCGGGGGATGTGGAACGCTTCACAAGAAACCGTAGAAAAACTCCGTTCCATTTATATGGAAATAGAAGGTGCCATAGAGGATCTCAATTGACTGAAAAGCATACGCCGATTCAGCATAGTAAAGGCCCCCCGGTTTTTCCCTTTACCGCGGTGCTTGGGCAGGAAAAAATAAAAAAGGCTCTTATCCGCGTCATGGTTAATCCTCGGATAGGGGGGCTGCTCATTGCCGGAGAAAAGGGAACCGCCAAATCAACCCTGATCCGGGCTTCCCAGGCCCTTGCAGGGGGGAAGCGTATCGTTGAATGTCCCCTCAATGTTACGGAGGATCGGTTAGTTGGCGCCATTGACATAAAGGCAGCGCTACAGGGGGGCAGGCGTGTCCTTGGTGAGGCGCTGCTTGCGGAAGCGGACGGCCATATCCTCTATGTGGATGAGGTAAATCTGCTGGGGGATCATATCGTAAACGCCCTGCTGGACGCGGCTTCCGGGGGAATCAATGTGATTGAACGGGAGGGGATCTCAGCCCGGCACGCAAGCCGCTTTATCCTGCTGGGCAGCATGAACCCGGAGGAAGGAAAGCTCAGGCCCCAGTTTCTGGATCGTTTTGGCCTCTACACGGAAGTGGAAAGTGAAAAGGATCCCCATCTCAGGATAGAGATCCTACGGCGCTGTCTTGCCTTTGAAGCGGACCCGGTTGGGTTTATGGCACATTTCGCCGGGGAAACAGAAACCCTGGCAAGAAAAATTACCGCTGCCCAAGGGCTGCTGCCTAAGGTGGAACTCACCCAAAATGCCCTGCGCCTAGCAGCCTGGCTTGCCTCCGAAGCAAACTGCGCCGGCTGCCGGGGGGAACTCGCGCTTATCGAAACTGCCCGGGCCAATGCTGCCTTTGAGGGCCGCCGCATGGTAAACCTGGAGGACATCCGCGATGCTGCGGAATATGCCCTGCCTCACCGGGCCCGGAACGCCCCTGCTCCTCCTCCTGAAATTACAGAGCCGGAAAAACCGGAGCCGGAACAGAACGACGCCGAAGCATCTGGGACAAACGAATCGGCCCCGGATACGGCGCGGGATGAAACGCCTGCTTCCCTGGATACAGAGAACCGCGAAGATCAGGCCCGTTCCTCGGAGGAAGAAACCTTCCCCGATGAACCGGGGGATCCTGCGGGCAGCAGCGGTTCTGATGAGGATACTTCACCATCGGGGGAATCTTTTGTTATGAAACAGTGGCAGGATCCCCGGAATATCCGGGGAAAGCATACAGGTTCAGGAAAACGGTATTTAGTACGGACCAAGCGCCGTCAAGGACGCTATGTAGGATACCGTCTGCCTGGCCGGGAGGGGATACAGGATCTGGCTTTTGACGCGACCCTGCGGGCAGCGGCGCCTTTCCAGAACCAGCGGAACAAGGGCGGAAGGGCAATCGCCATTTCCGGGTCCGACCTGCGGGTGAAGATCCGGGAAAAGCGCAGCGGAGGTTGTATTCTCTTTGTGGTAGACGCCAGCGCTTCTATGGGCGCCAACGCCCGCATGACCGCAGTAAAGGCCGCGGTAGTATCCATGCTGAACCTCTCTTACCAAAAACGGGACAAGGTGGGGCTCATCGCCTTTCGCCGGGACAGGGCGGAATTACTTTTGGGGATCACCTCCTCGGTGGAACTGGCCCGAAAAAAACTGGAACTCCTGCCCACCGGCGGGGCAACGCCCCTAGCCCGGGGCCTTGAACTGGCATACGACGTGATCCTGGGTTTACGGAGCCGGGACCCTGATACGGTTCCTGTCCTGGTCTTGGTTTCCGATGGACGGGCCAGTGGCCGTTCCGGTTCAGATCCCTTTGGGGAAGCCTTGGCCGCTGCGGAACGGATTCGTCATCAGAAAATACATACTATCATTCTGGACACGGAACATAGTTTTATCCGCCTGGGTATGTGCGCAAAACTGCATGAAAAACTCGGAGGCTTCCTCGTTACCATGGAAGAACTGGAAGCGGAAGGCATCGTAACCGCGGTAAGCAGGCGTTAAATGAGTATGGAGGAAAAAATGCTGCTGTATACCCTATGTACCGGCGAAGAAGTACACCGGTATAAAAAATCAATCGTGGTACATTTTACCGGCCGCCGCCGGGTGCTCAGTACGGCCCCCCACAACGGGGGGCTTAGAGAGGATCTGACGGCGGTGTTCAACCACGACGCCACTGTGGGAGCCGGTATGGCGGTTACCCTTAAAGCACCGACCTACGCGGAACACATGGTGATCCTTTCCCGGGAACTCGGTCTTTCACCGGAAGCAAGCGCCGGACTTACCACTGCAGCCCACATGGAAAACGCTTCCATCAAAACCGAAACCTGGGGGAAACTCACCGTTACCGCCATAGTTACCGGCGGGGTGGAGGTAAACGGCGGCCGCGTCGGGGACCCTGCTTCCTGGGATGAGCTGAGCGGGAAACCAGTAGAAGCGGAAAAACCGGGTACCATCAACTGCATGGTTTTTATCAATGTAAACCTGACTCCCGGGGCCTTAACCAGGGCTTTAATAACCTGTACGGAGGCAAAAACCGCGGCCCTTCAGGAACTGGCCGCCCCCAGCAAATACTCCCGGGGACTTGCCACCGGTTCCGGTACGGACGGCACGATCCTGTCTGCGAACATGGATTCACCTATTTTGCTTACCGATGCGGGAAAACACCACAAGCTGGGAGAACTTATCGGCCATTCCGTCAAAGCCGCAGTTAAGGAAGCCCTTTTTTTGCAAAGTGGACTCTGTGCGGTGTCGCAGCATAGCATACTGCGCCGGGTAAGCCGTTTCGGCATTACCGAAGATTCCTTGTGGGAGAAAGCCCGGGGAACGGGACCTGGAGGTCTAAGACGAGCCCGTTTTGCCGTCCTCACAGAAAAATTAGCTGTTTTGGAAATGCCCTTGACCTATACGGCCCTGTATGCCCATCTTTTGGATGAGCTTACCTGGGATCTTATCAGTCCGGTGGAAGCCCTCCGGGCCGGGGCGGAACTGCTCCAACTCATGGAAATGCCTGATGCCATGCTGCAAAGCAGGACCCTTCCTGTCGAAACCGGTCCCTGCGTGGATACCATGATAGCTGCCCTTGAAGCGGGCCTGGTATTCCTCCTCTGCCGGGAAGAAGAAACAAGGCCCCAGGAGGAGGAAAATCCTGTACCTGATCTGTATTGACTGCGACGGCGAATATCGCAAGTGGCGGGAACTGTTTGCCCAAACCAAGATTACCCTGGAATCGTATTCCCAAAACCATATCAAGAGAAACCCCATACAGGGAAAACCAGGAGCGGAACTTTCCGCATCCCTTGCGGTTAAAGCGAGGGAATCCCCTACGGTGATCCTTTTTCGGCATCATACGATGGACGCCGAAGTGGAGGGGTTTCTGCGGAATCTGCCTCAAGAGGCGTATATCCTTCCCATTGGCGCGGAGGCGATACTCCTGGGAACATCCACGGTTACCGGTGAAGTCCTTGAACAAATCAACCGCTACCTTATCTTTGGAGGAAACGAAAATATCCGCAATGCCGGTCGGTATATCCGACGGTATCTGCTCAAGGACAAGTCAGCCGGAACTGACGAAGCCATACCCAGTCCCCGGGAAATGCCTTTCTCAGGGATCTTCAGTTTAAGTGGAGACCCGGCGGTGGTCTATGAAACCCTGGAACCTTACCTGCGGGAACAGTACCCTGAGGGGCCGCCGCCCCTGGGTTATGTGGGGATGTATCTATACCGGTATAACTGGGTTCAGGAGGAGCTTGAAGTTTTCCGCCTTCTCGCAGGGGCCTTAGAAAAAGAAGGGGCCGGGGTCATTCCGGTTTTTTCCAGTTCCGATGAAAAGGCCCGGCCTTTTCGGGAAATGGTCAACACCTGTTTTACGATAAACGGGAACGTGCAAATTGAAGTGCTCATCAATTTTCAGGTATTCCCCATTAAGGCGGAAGAGGGCCGTAGTGTGATGGAACAATCGATCCTGGAATTTGAGACCCTGGGGATTCCTGTATTGGCTCCGGTACAGAGCTTTTATCTGACCCGGAAAGCCTGGCAGAAAAGCAGGATGCCCCTTTCTGCAGATATGCCCATAAGCCTTATCACGCCGGAAATGTCCGGTATGATTGAACCGGTCCTGGTAGCCGCTGCTTCAGAGGAAGGAGGTCCCAACGAACCGGTTCCTGAACGGATCGAATTCCTGGCCCGGCGGACCGCCAAAGTGCTGTGGCTGCGGAAAAAGCCGAATGTTGAAAAGAAACTGGTCCTGATACTGCATAACGCGGTCTGCAATGGCGTAGAGGCTACGGTGGGTTGTGCGTTTGGACTGGATCCTTTTAAGAGTGCAGTAGGGATCCTGCGCCGTTTGAAGGACGAAGGCTATGTTACCGGAGAGATACCTCCTGATGGTCAGGCGCTTCTCGCGCAAATCTTGGAAAAAAAAGCCCTCTCGGATTTTCGCTGGACTTCGGTGGAGGACATTCTTGCCGCCGGGGGCTGTATGTACCGGATGCCCGTGAAAGAAGTATATGAACCCTATTATCGGGGGCTGCCGCGGGAATTGCAGGATCACATGGAAAAGACCTGGGGGCCGCCCCCAGGAGAAGGGATGGTTAGTAATGGGGATATTATCATCACCGGCCTGCAATTCGGTAACATCACCCTCATGGTACAGCCAAAACGGGGGTGTTACGGCCCCAAATGTACCGGGGAGGTCTGCAAGATCCTCCATGATCCTGCCTGCCCTCCTCCGCACCAGTACCTGGCCTCCTATAGATATATGGAACAGGTCCTCAAGGCCGATGCCTGTGTGGAAATAGGAACCAAGGGAAGCCTGGAACTGCTTCCGGGAAAAACCAACGCCCTTTCGGAATGGTGCTGGCCCCATGCGGTCCTTGGTTCTCTGCCGGAACTGTATATTTACCATGCGGGAGTTACTACCGAGGGCCTCATCGCCAAGCGGCGGGCCCAGGCGATTATAGTGGATCATCTGCCCCGGGCCAGCATGGGGGTGGACAAAAAATCCCGAGGTCTTTCGGATCGTATCGCCGCATATACCCGGGATCGAGAACTGGACAACGGCCACCAGGAAAGGCTGGAACAGGAAATCCGAGGCCTTGTGGCGGATATACCCGCGGCTTCCCGGATCATGAAAAGGGCCGGGGATTTTAACCAGGGACTCGCCGAAATTGCCGATGCCCTTAACCGGGCAGACCAGGGGCAGCAACTCGGATCAAACCATGTATTCGGCGAAGTTCCGGATCAGGAAGAGATGGAACGGTACCTGGCAGAAGTCCTTGATGCCGCCGGGCTGCCTCGGGAATCGGCAGAAGCCCAGGTAATGGCAGAGAACATTATCCCGGGACTACACCGAACCGGGGAGGAAATGGATATGCTCATCCGGGGGCTGGGGGGAGGCTACATTCCCGCGGGAGAAAGTGGTATGCCTGATGCTAATGGCATGAGGATTCTTCCTACCGGGCGGAACCTGATGGGGGAACAGAGCGGCCGGGCGCCTTCTCGTATCGCCTGGGAGCGGGGCATGGATATGGCCCGGCAGCTTCTGGACGCCTACCGCTCTGATGAGGGGCGGCTCCCGGAAAAGGTAGCCATGAACATGATCTCCCTGGACATCAGCCGCGGCAGGGGTGAACAGCTCTCACAGTTCTTGTACCTTCTGGGGATCCGGCCTTGTTGGGACCCCCAGGGAAACGTCAGGGGTCTTGAAGTGATAGATCTCGCCGAACTTGGCCGGCCGCGGATCGATGTTACGGTCCGCATATCCGGGGTATTACGGGATACCTATCCTGAAGCAGTGGACCTGATGGATCAGGCCGCGCTGATCGCCGCAGGGCTGGACGAACCGGAGGAGGATAACTACATCGTCAAACACGTCCGCAGCTTTATGCAGCAGGGAATCGCTATGGCGGAAACTCCCGGAGAAGCGCCCTACCGGAACGGGGCTATCCGGGTTTTCGGGGATCCTCCGGGGACTTACGGCGCGGGACTTGACCTGGCCCTCATGGCCAGCGCATGGAAGGATGAAAAGGATCTGGCCAAATATTTTGTACAGAGCTCCGCTTTTGCCTATGGGAAGAATCTGGAGGGCAGAAAAAGCATTCGTGAATTTATTCTGAATCTCCGGGAGACGGATCTTTCCTGTGATGTGACCCAATCTCGTCGTTTGACACCCTTGTCCTGCGATTTTAGTACCCAGGTACAGGGGGGATTCCGCCTGGTAGCGAAACAGTATGGGGGAAAACATATCCGCCAATACCAGGCACAAAGCGAGCAGAAAAAGCCGGTAAAAACCGAATCCCTGGCAAAGGCGATCCACACCGCCCTGCAGGACACCCTCTTAAGCGAATTCTGGAAGGATCGGGTCATGGAACGGGGGTACCAGGGCGCGACTGAGATCCTAGTGCTGTTCCAAAATGTGTTTTCTGCCCAGTGTGTGGGCGATTATGTGGATGATGCCACCTTGGATACCCTGGCGGAATCCTACATCAACGATGAGGGGATGCGGAACTGGCTTATGGCCCATAACCGCTTTGCCGCGGAAGAAATGGCCCGCCGGTTTCTGGAACTCAATTCCCGGGGCAAATGGCATGGAGCCATGCCCGTATTGGATAAACTGAAAAACACCTATCTTTCCATAGAGGGAAACTTGGAAGGAGGCATAGAACGTTCCGGAACGATTCAGGGAGGGACCGTGGAGATTATCAACGATGAAAGGATTCCCCGCTGGCGGGAACAGCTGGTTGAAATTGAAGCAGTAGTAGCATCCCTGCAAGAGAAGCAGTATTAGAGTTGTTCGGAAACCTCAGTTTCCTAACAAGTCCATTGAATAAAAAATCCCCGTCCCCAGAGCGGCGGGGTATTAAACCCCATTGTAAAGGCGCTGTATCGCTTCAAGGGAGAGCGTGGATTGAAACAATGAAAACACTTATGAACATCACCACCAGTCATTTTGATATCCCCCGGTACCGGGATAACCAGGATTTAAAAAATTTTTACCGTCAATGTGGACTGGACGGCGTCGAGGTGCTGGAAGGCGCCGTAAAATCTCAGCGTATCATTTTCGAAGAGGATGTGATCGGGGTGCATCTGACCTTTTTCCCCTGTTGGGTTCGTCTCTGGCGGGGGGATGAGAGAGCCATTCTTGACGAATATGGCACTTGGGAGGTCTGCCGGAAGGTATACGGCGGGGACCGGAAGGAGGCGCTCCTTCAGGCGTACGAAGAAAATCTGGGCTTTGCCAACAGGCTTTCGCCAGAATATCTGGTGTTTCATGTATCCGATGTTTCCACCCGGGAGACGGTTACCCGTCGCTACCGGTATACGGATGAGGAGGTTCTGGACGCTTCCATCGAATTGATAAACCGCATTTCACCGGGAATTCAGGGAGAACCTCTGCTGCTCTTTGAAAATCTTTGGTGGCCGGGACTGCGGTTTACCCAGCCGGAACAGACCTTTCAGTTCCTCCAAGAAGTGGACTATAAAAACAAGGGGATCCTCCTTGATATAGGGCATCTCCTCCACACCAACACCGCCCTAAAAAACCTGGACGAAGGACTTGCGTACATCCACGGGATATTGGATCGCTATGATGCTATTTCCTGCATAAAGGGGGTTCATCTGCATCAAGGCCTGAGCGGTGCCTATGTAGAAGGGATCCTTCGTAATCCCTTTCCCATAGCCGAGGATTATTTCCAGCGATTTGGGGACATTCATCAGCATATCTACCGGATTGACCAGCATCAGCCTTTTTTACACCCGCGCATTGCGGATCTGGTCCATCGGATCAATCCCCTCTATCTGGTATTGGAACAGATATCCCGCACCAGAGAGGAACACGAAGAAGGGCTCCGGCAGCAGATGGCATATCTCCGCTGATCCTGCCCTCCT
>JAIRLU010000135.1 GCA_031259215.1 Treponema sp.
CCGTGAACCGATTGTACCTTTAGTATATATATTCAAATTTTTCCTAAAATTCCGTATAAACATACCATTATGCCTAAGGTTTTTATTGACAGAAAAAAAGATAAAAGGGTATACTCCTAATAATACTGGAAAAAATGGTTGCCCTCAGGTAACCAGGAGGAAAACGTATGAAACGACAAAAAATGGTCCTTATGGGAGCCTTAGGGTTGCTCATGATTGGCGGGGTGTTTGCCGGAGGCGCAAAGCAGCAGCAGGGGTCTGGAGGCTTAACCCTGGAACCGGGGGTCCTCACGGTGGGGATGGAAATCGGCTATCCTCCCATGGAATACTTCGACATTGACGGTCAGACCCCCATCGGCTTTGATGTCCAATTGGCCAATGCCTTGACCGCGAAGTTAGGGCTCAAGGTTAAGTTCGTGGATACTGCCTGGGACGGCATCTTCGCGGGGGTGAACACCGGTAAGTACGATGTCATCATGTCTGCGGTAACCATCACCGAAGAACGAAAGGCAGTTCATAATTTTACTAAGCCCTACATCGGGAATGCTCAGGCCATGGTGCTCTTGAAAGGATCCCCCGTAACAGCCCGGAATCCCGAAGAAATCGCAGGTGAAGGGGTGGCTTATCAAGCGGAGACTACCTCGGATATTTACATGACCGGCCTCGCCCGAAAGGGCGTCCAATTCACCCCCTATGAATACGATAAGGTGCTGAATTGCTTTGACGAGTTACGGAACCACCGGGTGGATGTGGTGGTTTGCGACAGTCTGGTGGCCTTTGATTACATCGCCTCACCGGATAGTCCTTTTGAACTCGTGTGGCAAGGCACAGCGGAAGAAAAATTCGGTATTTGTTTGAAAAAAGGCAACGATGCCCTCACCGCGGCTTTAGACAAGGCCCTGGATGAACTCTTTGCCGAAGGGGTCATGCTGAAAATCTCCCAGGATGTCTTCAAGATGGATATGGTGTCCGCTGCACGGAACTAAGCGCAAGGAGAGGACCGGGTGGTGAACTCCAGGAAAGGCAGGCCTAGGCCTTGCAGAGGCAATATTAAAGAAGGGAGATGCATGAAAGGATGAGTCCGCTGCAAAAAATTATTACCTGGATTCCTCCGCTTTTGGACGGCGCGCGGATCACCATTTTACTCACCCTGCTCGCGGTTTCTGCAGGGCTGATACTCAGCTTATTCCTGGCCCTGGGGGAAATGTCCAAAAACCCGATCCTCAACCGGTGTTGTCAAGGCTATGTGTTCTTTTTCCGGGGGACCCCGCTGCTCATGCAGCTGTACTTTATTTATTATGGGCTCCCGGAAATCACCCCGCTTTTAACCATCAATAACCGGTTCATCGCGGCCTTTATCGCCTTTGGCCTGAATTCCGCGGCTTATTGTGCGGAGATTATCCGGGCCGCGATCCAGAGCATTGATAAAGGCCAGTTCGAGGCTTCCCGTGCCCTGGGGATGTCCTATGCCCAGACTATGCGCCTGGTCATTGTGCCCCAGTCCATACGGCGGCTCATCCCCCCGGTGGGGAATGAGTTTATCATGGTGTTAAAAGACGCTTCCCTGGTTTCGATCATCGCCCTGTCGGATATCACCAAAGTTACCCGGTCTATTTCTTCTTCCACTGCCTCGGCCTTGGTGTATATCCCTGCGATGGTCCTCTACCTGATCATCACCGCGGTGTTTACCCTGGTGTTTCATAAACTGGAAAAGAAGTATTCGGTATATGAATAGGCGCGGAGGGATAACACAATGGCAATGGTAAAGACCGTGGGGGTGAGTAAGGCCTTTGGGAATCTGCAGGTACTCAAAGAGGTCTCCCTCGAAGTGGCGCCCCAGGAAGTGGTGTGTATCATCGGGCCTTCAGGAGCGGGGAAGTCCACGTATTTGCGCTCACTGAATCGCCTGGAAAAGATAGATCATGGGAAGATCTACATTGCAGACACCTTGCTCTTTGATTGTGTGGATGGGGTGAATCGAGTAAAAATGCCCCTCCATGAACGAAATACCGCGCTTCTGGAAGTGGGTATGGTGTTTCAGCGGTTCAACCTCTTTCCCCATAAGACGGTCATGGAAAACGTGATGCTTGCCCCGGTACATGTACGGAAAGTGCCCGTGAAAGAAGCCCGGGATAAGGCAGCAGCCCTGCTTGACCGGGTGGGTCTGGGGGATAAGACCTGCGCCTATCCTGCCCAGTTGTCTGGAGGACAGCAGCAACGGGTGGCCATTGCCCGGGCTTTGGCTATGGAGCCTAAGATCATGCTTTTTGACGAGCCCACCTCGGCGCTGGATCCCGAATTAGTAGGGGAGGTCCTCACGGTTATGAAAGGACTGGCCACTGCCGGTATGACCATGCTGGTGGTAACCCATGAAATGGGTTTTGCCCGGGAAGTGGCGGACCAGGTGGTCTTCATGTTCGAGGGATCCATCCTTGAAATCGGGCCCCCCAGCACCCTTTTTACGAATCCGGTTCATGATCGAACTCGACAGTTTTTGCAGAGCATTTTGTAGGGGTCTACGTTCAAGGCAGTACAGGGAGCATTCCCATGATTCAGTTTTCTCCTCTTTACAAGGGGAGCCATCCTCCGGGAACCGAAGTTTCCCCGAAACAGCGAGGGGTACCACCAGCTTCGGTTCGAGGTACCGCAATTTTACCATAGAGCGGCTTTTGCAAAACCCGGCTAGGTGCAAATAGGATTACTCCAGGGGTTTTCTAATACTGTTAAATAAGGGATTAGGTTCTCTTGGAGGCAGCGGAAATTCTCCGCGCTCCCGTGCTTGCCAATAACTCCAGGGTAAAGCCTTGGTTCCGATTTCATAATCATATCCATCCCAGCCGTCTTCCCGAAAGGCATAAAAAGCCCAATGGTATTTTTTATCTTCAAGTATAGACACCATATCTGATAAATAACGCTCTGCCCCTGGGTTTCTCCGCATACAGCCAAATTCGGACACAACTATTTTATTCAGCGGAATATTATGTATTTTTATCCAATTCTCGAAGGGTTCAAAATACTTACGAATTGTATTTTTATCCCACCATACAATTCCATCTCCAAAGGGAATGTTGCCGGGATACACATACTTGGCTCCACTTCTAAAATTACCATTGGATGTAAATGCATAGGGTTCGTACATGTGAACAGAATAGAGAATTCTATCATCGGAAAATGTATCGGGAAATTCGCAATAACTGGGAGGCTGGGAATAGAATCCTGATTCAACCATTATCGGTGTATCCCTATCCACCTCTCGTATAGCTTGTATAATTCTATGGTAGAAATCATATAAATTATGGGGGGTATTTTTGTATTGCTCATACCATGTCGAAAATCGCTGTGCATCCCCCACCGTGGTTTGCTCCTCAAGGCCGGTGCCCATTTCAGGATAGGGTTCATTGATAATATCGTAAGCCACAATACAATCATAATTTCTTAATGCTTTTGCCAAGTCAACCCAAAAACGAATAGCCGCTTCCTGATAGTGATACTGTTCCCAAATTCTTGCATCATACCGGTGGTTATTATGTTGCGACCACCGGCATCCCGGAAGAGACAGGGGAGTAATGACAATTTTTAAATCATACTGGTCAGCCCACAAAAGGACCTGTTTTAAAGTATTCAAATCCTTCTGTATAAGCCCTTGGTAATTATCCGCGTCGCCTAATAAAAAATCCCGTCCTTCTGCGTCCCATTTATCATATACCAGTCGTACCCATTTTATATTGATTTCCTTTGCATCTTTGAACCATGCTTCTGTGGGGACTTCATTCATACAATTAGTTCCCCGTTGAGGGGTCATATTCCAAAAAGTGATTTTGTCAGAACCGTAAGATGGAACAAGATAAAAACAAGCACAAAAAATACATAGAAACATAGTTCTATAAACAGTATTCATGGTATCCTCTTTAATAATAGAGTTGTTCAGAAACCTCAGTTTCTGAACAACTTCCTCTAAAAAACAGCAATTTCGTAGCCTCAAAGGCGAGAAATTGCAAGACTTTAGTCCGACACAAGTCTAATGCCTATGATTTCATACATTATATATACTATGAAAATAAAGATCAAGTCTTTTTCAAGATACTTTGCGATATGCCGCATAAGGTTCAAACTGAACGAATCTACGATTCGAGCGAACCTGCGGTTCGAGGATGTTTTCCCACCCTGAATAAGGACGTTATGGCGGCATATACCGGGGCATACCTACCGACGCATCGTTCTGCCTGTCCACCTCAGCTTTTTTGGAACATCCCCCTTGAGTGCAATGGTTTTCCGACCCCCTAGAGCCGACGATGTTTTCCGCTGCTTCTTTCGTTCCCTGCCTCGTTCCTATCGGCCAGCTCAACGTCGGCGCCTGCTTCGGCCAGTGCAGCAGCGATGAAAAGAGGGGGCATTGTGCTAGGCCCGGGAAGATTCTGAGGAGGCATGGATACGAAAATCCCCCTTATGGCTGCCCATATCGCCGGTTAAAGGAGGGTTGGCGAATAGCGAAAGGATATGACAAACTGGGTATATGATGATAGTCACCATAGAAATCAAATGATCCATTAAACGCTGCCATCCGTTTCCCATGCCCCTTCGCCCGTCTAATCCTTGCTTCGTCGTTTTTTCTCCGTTTGTTCTGTTTTAGTATGCCCTAATACCCCTTTCGGGCATCCCCCTACCGCTTGCCCAGCTTCATCCCTAAAGACCGTTTCAACCACCCCCGATAAACGCTGCCTTCCCTTGTATGGAATGCCGATTCTCGGAACGGGGTTCACCCTCCACCATATACCCTTCTTTTCCCATATACCCTCATAGCGGATGACACCCGCCCTATCCCTGATACCTCCGGCTCACTCCTTCCTGCTTCGTCTTCAAGTTGTCCAGAACCGACGGGTCTATATCTACCGCAGCTATTTCGGGCCTGAAATCAGCCGCCCGTGCGGGCGCTTTGCGAATCAGGGAGGCCGTACACCCTCTCAATTGTTCGATAATCTTGTCCCCTTCTTCAGCCATATCGCAGTCCTCCTTTACTTTCGGTGCGTTCTATGGTAGGGTCTATCGTGATTCCGTTCTTTCTCCTTGTGGTCTTTTTTCACCCATTGGGTGGTGCTAATTGTTTCGTATTTCCTTGTATTATAAAGACCTAACGAATTTTCTAACAGATACAGGGCCCAAAAGAGCCTACGCAAGGAGGTATTATGCCTGGAGTAGAGATTGACTTTTGTGTTTTCGATGTTCTTAAAGCGTTTGATCCCTATGAGGATGTGTTCAACGCCGTAGCAGTGGAAAAATCAGCCAATGAACGGGGGGAATGAATGAAGTTGTTTTTACGATTTTCGAGAGTCGTTTCCATATGCTGGACGAAAGCTCTGAAAACGGTCTTAATGCGCCCAAAGAAGCGTATCCTGTTACGATCTGGTTCAACATACTAGTGGAAGCGGTTCAGCCGGTCTTCGACAAGGCAATGAAACGGGGATTTTCCACGGTTTTTCCCATAACCTATGAACCGGTTCATAATATAGAAAGATTTATGGTAAAAGATCCCTTCGGCATGGTATGGCTGGTTCATGGGTATTGAGTTAGCCATAATTACACACAAAAACGTGGTAATCCACCCAGTATGATGGAAGAAGCGGGGTCAAGCCCGGGTGAACTCATTCATTGGACTTGTTCGAGAACTCGGTTGGTTCTCGAACAAGTCTCCAAAAGACGTGGATCTCTTAATAAAATCCACGTCTTTTATCGTTTTTTAAGCGGAAGTTGTTTGGAAACTGAGGTTTCCGAACAACTCTATTATCTTCGTTTATCGCATGATCGCTTGTGCATACTCCTTTTTGATCGCCTCCATAAAACATTGATCTTCCTAGCCCTGGGGGTCATGGGGATGATTTTTTATATACCTTCCCCTTGACAGGATAATTGACCCCCATCCCCTCAGTATGGTATCATTATAGTATGAATCTATTTCGCCGTCCCTTCCGGTATCGGAATGATAATATGGCGCTGGTCCTCATCGGACTTAATATAGGGGTGTTTCTGCTGCAACTAGTATACCCTCCGGTGAAATACTATGCGGCCCTTAACCCAGGGGCAGTGTTGAGTGGGTGGATCTGGCAGTTTGTATCCTATATGTTCGCCCATGGAAACCTCAGTCACCTACTTTTCAATATGCTTGCCCTGTTTCTTTTCGGTACCCAGGTCGAACGCCGCATAGGGAGCAAAGAATTCCTCTTGTATTATATGGTTACCGGCATTTTAGCAGGGGTATTTTCCTTTTTGGTGTATTGGTTTACCGGTGCGTATGGGGTTTTTCTTCTGGGCGCCTCAGGGGCCATATTCGCGGTCCAGTTGGCCTATGCTACCTTGTTTCCCGATGCGGTGATCTTCATCTGGGGAATATTACCCCTGCGGGCGCCTATCATGGTTCTGGGATTTACCGTGATCGAGATCTTTTCATCGGTTACTGGTATTGGGAGTGGGGTGGCTCATCTAACGCACCTGGCCGGATTTGCCTGGGGCTGGATCTATTTTCTTGTCCGTTTCGGTGAAAATCCCTGGAATTCCCTGATCCAGCGCTAAACTGAGGAGTATACCTATTGCTTAGGCCGAATAGAACACGTGCTGCCCTTAGTATGCTGCTACTCAGCGTGTTGAGCCTCCGTGCCCAAGAAGTATTACGGGGAGAGGTCCGGGTTGATCTGGAACCGGTGTATGGTGAGTATGTGGATGTGGTCTATCCTCTGGATACCGAATCCGCGTACCGGAGGGCCCTCGAGGAGTCAGCCTTGGTCTATTCCGCCATGATTTACGGCTGGTCCTTTGAGTATGCTATTGGTGAACGGGCCAGGGGTATAGCAGAAGTCTTTGAACTGTCCCCCCTGGGAACCATCCCCTTTGGAGACCCAGGGCTTTTTGTTACTGATGCCCAGGTGAAGGATATGCGGCTGTACCTGTGGACCGATTACCACCTCAATGAAGCCCAGAAGCGGCGTATGGGACTGTGGAAATCCGGCAAAATACAAACCGCCCAGGCTATAGGGCATGGGCCGCTGGGAGATCCGGTAACAGTAGCAGACTGGTTCTCTATTAAAAAGGCCACCCTCGAAGATGCGGCCCGGGCAGCAGTACGGGCTATGCTCCGGGGGAGTGAACGTAACCGTCCAAAGGAAGCCCGGGGCTATCTGGGTTTGGCTAGTTTTCCTACCTATTGGATAGATGCAGGGCAATGGACTACAAGCGCCCGGTTTAGAGTGGACATCAAAGAGATCATCCCTTTCGGGGCTTACTAATGGTGTGCCCTCGGGAATCCTGTATCCGTGTCTCCGGGAACTTTCTGTACCTGGATATTAAGGTCCTGCCCAGTGCCCCGCAATCCCGAATACTGAACCTCAATGCAGGCCGGCTACGGGTCAAAATTGCCGCGGCTCCAGAGGATGGTAAAGCCAACATCGAGCTTTGTACCTTCTTGGCAAAGCTACTAGGCTGTTCTCGGAAAGCAGTGAGCCTTTGTTCTGGGGAAAAATCACGGCTCAAAACCCTAAGGCTGCCCCTTTCTGCAAAGGAAAAACTGGAAGCCTTGATACAGCTATAGCCCCCGGAGGATGCCTGAGTAGGCCCTCACGAGCAGGACTCCTGGTATACATTCCTTGCAAGATGCTCTGGGCTGCACAAAGCCTTGGGGCTTGAACTCTTTACAAAGGAGTTCTCTCTTTAATTATCAAAAGCGAGAAGGAGAAGGGGTGCTCCTTCTCGCGCTTCCCTAATTTTTATGGGTTTATTGGACTTGTTCGATAACCTGGTTGATTATCGAACAAGTCTTGCAAAATGCGGAGCATTTTGCTGTTTTTTATCGGAATTTGTTCAAAAACTTCAGTTTTTGAACAACTCTATTCTCCTCAAGGCAGGACCTTAACCTTACCAAACGTCGGCCAAGTTCTTATATAGCTCATAGTTTTCCTGGTCATAACAGACAAAAATAACCTGTTTAATCCCAGGGGTTTCAAAAAGGCTTGCTTTTACGGTTTTAATAGCGATCTCCGCAGCAGCAGCCTTAGGGTACCCATAGACCCCGGTACTGATATTGGGAAAGGCAATACTTTCCAGCTCTCGTTCCTGGGCCAAGAGGAGACTGTTCCGGTAACAAGCCGCTAGGAGACTCGGTTCACGCTGAGTACCTCCGTACCAGATAGGGCCCACGGTATGGATCACCTTTTTACAGGGAAGCCTTCCTGGTCCGGTGATCACCGCTTCCCCGGTAGGACAAGCTCCCGCGGGGTGGTTCTTCCGGTGCTCAGCGATCTTTTGACATTCTGCTAAAAGCTCGGGCCCTGCAGCCCGGTGAATAGCCCCATCCACACCGCCTCCCCCAAGAAGACTTGAGTTAGCAGCGTTCACTATAGCGTCTACCTTTAAGCAGGTGATATCACCCTGCAGAAGTTCCAAGACAGCCATACTTCCCCCTTAACGCTTAAACTTTAGGGTTTCCAGGGTAGTGTCTCCCCGGATGAAATTAAACCACAGTTCCTTTTCGGTCTTTTCCCGTAAGCCCTTATAGAAAGAAGCTAGATCCTTCACCGGCTCCCCGTTAATGCCCGTGATCCGATCGCCACGCTGTAAGCCGATAATAGCTGCAGGGGTCTCCTGGATAACCTGGGCTACATACAGGCCCTGGGCGTTCTTGTCGAGTTTCAAGCTATCCTTGATAGCATCTGAAAGGGGAACGATAAATACCCCAGGCCAGAGCTTTTTATTATCCGCAGCCACCGTATCGGTCCGTACTTCAATACGAACTTGGAAATCCCGAGATACCCCGTCCCGAATAACGGTGAATTGTGCCTGTTCCCCGGGTTTGATGTCCCCTACCATCATGGTGAGGGGATTCATCCCACGGGCTTCCTTACCATTAACATGGGTGATGAAATCCCCAGGCCGTATGCCCCCTTTATCCGCAGGAGAACCCAAGAATACCTGGGTGGCCAAAGCCCCCCGTTTCCCCTCAAGCTTCAGGGCCTGAACCATATCACGGTCAGGATCGGTGAGGGAAACCCCCAGCCAGCCGTAACTGATCTGCCCGGAACTGATAAACTCGTCAATGGAACGTTTGGCGTTATTGATCGGAATGGCAAAACCCAGCCCTACAGAACCGCCTCCAGAACTATTACTGGCTATCCAGGTATTGATTCCGATGACCTGTCCCCGGATATTCACCAAGGCTCCTCCAGAATTACCCTGATTGATGGAGGCATCGGTCTGGATGAAATCATTAATATTATTTCCCGGTCCGCCGGTCCGGCCTACGGCGCTCACAATGCCCATAGTTACTGATGACATGAACCCCAAAGGGTTTCCCACGGCAATGGCCCAGTCCCCCACCCTGACTGCATCGGAATCTCCCAATTCCGCCAGAGGATGGGTATCGTTGGTCTTGAAAGACACCATGGCCAGGTCCTTGCGCTCATCTTTTCCCACCAAGGTCGCGGGATATTCCTTGCCATCATCAGTGACCACCACAATTTCGTTAACATCCCCTACGACATGGTTATTGGTCAACACGTAATAGCTATTCAAGTTCTGGCGGACGATGATCCCTGAACCAAGCCCCTGGGACCGGTATTCCCGTTCCTGACCTTGCCCATCAGGATTGCCCTCCCGAGGCCCGAAGAAAAATTCCCAGGGGATACCGTTGAAATTGGGGATCTGTTGCCGCCGGATGGAAACGGTTTTAAGCTCCACTACCGAAGGCAGTACCTTGTTTGCCACGGATCTGAACGCACTTTGCAGTCCTTCGGCTACCTGCAAGGCATCCCGGGGAATGGCTGCCGGGCCCTCTTGAGCCTGGGCGGTTTTTTTAGCCTCAGGAGTGGAACATGAAAATGAAAGGAACGCCAGGAAGAACCCGAAAATAACCCCGATGAGTACTAAATTAAAGATAAAAAAATTTTTAGATGATAATTTTTCTACTAGATTCATAAGCATAGTCTCCTAATTATAGAAAAAATTGCTCCTGTGATTAGGTATAAGGAATCGGTGATCGGTTCCTTTATATTTAATAATATCTTTTTTTTATAATAGTTACAGCCCCGAAATACAGGACGAGCCATATAACATGCTATTTATAGAAGTTTTCTCAAGATGGTACATTTTGAAACGGGCTCATGGATTAAAAACGGAGCTGTCCTTGCTGCCCTTAGCTTGGACGGTCCCCCTAAAGCCCTGCCAGGACTCAAGCTCGGCTTTATAGCAAGCCTACCGCCTGCAAGACCCCAAGACTTTCCAGTACCTCTTCCCACGAAAAAACTTCCAGATTAACCGTCCCGGTAAACGCGGCGAGTAAAGGAATCGCTTCCTGAAACCAGGGTTCATTCAGGCGGAGGGGCCGGTGATCCGGGAGCCTCCCATCTATCCGGGCTTTTTCATGATCAAGCCCGTGGAGATGAATCTCCTGGATCCGTTCCTTAAAGCGCCTATAAAAAGCCCCCGGCTCCTTCCCTTCCAAGAGTAGATGCCCCGTATCCATACAAATCCCTACTTCATCGGGAAGATACTCCAACAGGGCCTCAAATTTCCTGAGCAGGGTGTTCTCCAGCACGAAGGGGTTCTTTCCCCGGTTAAACCGGTTCCCCCAGGAAGCGATGAGCCCAGCCAGCGCCGGTGCATCTTCAGGAGGTCCTGCATGGAAGATGTAATGCTCTGTCACGGGAAGGGTCTGCTCTACCAGTTCCTCATGCAGGGACAGCAGCGGTTCAGGGAGGTGCACGGTAAAGTTAAAGCGACTTTGTAGTTCCAAGATGCCCTTCCATTCCTTGTGGAGTAGGCTTTGGGTCTCCCTGTCATAAAAGAAGAAAAGCAGCTCCACCCCCTTAATGGCAGGCTGCTCCTTTAGAAAGGTGAGATTTTCCAGATAGGTTCCGGGAATCACCCAGGAAGGAACCGTTAAGCGCATCATTTAACCCTCAGGGGGATCCCTGAAACCATGAATTCCACCCTATCTGCGGCCGCGGCAATACGTCGATTCGCTTCTGCTAAGAGCAGATTATACCGGCGGGTGGCTTCATCAAAGGGGATGTTTCCCAACCCTGTTTCATTGCTCACGACAATAGCGTTCTGCATAGCCTGAATAAAACGATCCAGCAGAGGATGAAAATCCGCTTCCCGACGGTAATACATGAGATTATTGATCCACATGGGAATACAGTCCACAATCACTGGGGAACGTGCCCTGACCAGGGCCTGGTCCAAATCCAGAGGTTCTTCGATGGTAAAAAAGGTACCCAGGCTCGCGCGCTCTTCCTGGTGTCGCTGGATTCGGAGCTTCATTTCATCGTCCAAGGCTTCAGCAGTGGCGATAAAAGAAATCGGGAATTGCCATAGTTGTTTGACCAATTCCAAGGCGCGGCTGGATTTTCCTGCTTTGACTCCCCCGGTAATCAAGATGATCATGGTTTTTGATTGTGCGGAATTCCTCGGTAGGTGTCAAGTCTACCCGTACCCCTCCCGCCAAAGGGTAGCTCATCGCCCCTACCTCAGAAGAAACGAATGTCTCCGGAGGTATCGAACTGGTGCGGCTTTCAATAGACTTGTTCGAGAACCAACCGGGTTCTCGAACAAGTCCAATATCACCAGGGATAATCACCCTGCGATTGATTCGGTCAAAAACGATATTTTACCCCTAGAGTAGGAGAAATAGTCAACCTATTGCCATAGCCCATACCCCCGAATTCCACACTGGCCCAAAAGGTGAAGAAATTAAAGAGGTAATTAAATTCCGGCGTCAGGCTGAAATAACTAAAGGATTCTTGTATGTTGAAGGCTAGTTCCGCGTAAAATTGATCCTGCATTAAGCTGATGGCCGCTTCCATGCCCTCAACCACCGCATCGGGAATAAAGATGAAATTGGCAGCCACCTTGAACCCTAACCAGAAAGGGGTGCTATAAGTTGCCGTTAGATCCAGGCCGAAGAAGGAATCCCTTCTGCCCCACATCCTATAGGTCCAGGGAGAACCCAAGGCAAGGGCAATCTCCCCTGGAGGAAGAAACAAGGCATAGCTTAGTTCAGGCTTTACCGTGCCGCTGCCTCGGCCCTGGTTTTCTACCGGGTCAAAGAGGAGATCTTGCTCGTTTTTGAGTCTGAATTGAAACTCCGAGAGAGAACCCAGGGGCAGATGGACCGCAATTTTTTCTTCGGAAAAAAAGAACTGAGGAAAGATGTTGGTAAGGCAGAAGGTATATTCCCCTTTCACATACAGATCCACCTTTCCAAAGGAATGATCATATTCAATTAAAGGGGTAAGGAAATAATCCTTCCTATCCGTATCCCACAGATAAAAAGCTTCCCCATAGAGGCCAAGGCTGAGTCCGATCTTATCGGCCATAGCGGTACCGCCCAAGAAGAAAATCAAAAAAAGACAAATCGACTTCCTCATAATGACTGAGGAATAGTCTATACCATAATAAGGTGCCTGTAAAGTAAGTTGGATAGAACCCCCAGGGCAAGCGCATAGACATGAGATCAGGAAGCATGTAATCACGAACAGACACGAACTGGTACGGTGGCCGGGCCTCATAATCGCTGGAGATTAGCTCCGAATCGCTGGCGGCTGGTTTTCAATCTCCGGCGGAACGGCACGGATTGTCGAAATGGGCGAAAGAACCATCGCCTTTGTGGAAAAGGCCTATGATTTTGCCCGGTAAAATCCCAATCTGGCCCCGCCCTGGCTTGAGATAGATACTTTCGGCATTGACTTAGGGGACGCTCACGGACTATGGCCGATACGGAAATGATCCCCGGAAGCGAGGCGTATCAAGCCACCCATCGCCGATTATTACCCCGTGAAACTTCGTACGTATCCCTCCCCGGGACTTCTCTTTGGTCGGCGGCCCTCTTTTTGTCCTCCTCCATGGGGTAGATTTTTTCCAGGTTCCTGGTTTGGCTCGTTCCCCAAGAATGACCCACCCTTGTTGCGGACAAACCAATACCAAAAATGACCCATTAAAGGCCGGTGTAGCTTAAAGGAGAGGGGCCTTTCCCTTGTGTCTTCTTAGGAGGTTCTACAAAGGCTTGTATTTCCTAGGGGTATATGATAAAATCCAATACAATACCTAAATGAAGGGGAGATAGGCATGAAGCAGCATGTGGTGTCGGTATTGGTGGAAAACCGAGCAGGCACGCTCAGCCGGGTTTCCGGTCTCTTCAGTCGCCGCGGGTTCAATATTGACAGTCTGACTGTTGGGGAAACGGAGGATACCTCTATTTCCCGGATGACCATTGCGGTAACCGGAGACGATGCGGTACTTGAACAGATTATTAAACAGCTCGGTAAACTGGTGGATGTAATTGCAGTGCAGGAACTGGATCCTTCCTCCTGTATCCGCCGGGAAATCATGTTGGTAAAAATTCGGGCGGATGAAAAGACCCGGCCTGCGGTTTTGGAGATCGTGGGTATTTTCCGATCCCGGGTTATTGATGTATCCTCTGCTACCATTACCATTGAGGCCACTGGTGATATAGAAAAACTGGAGGGCCTCCTCCTGCTCCTGCGCCCTTACGGTATCCTGGAACTTGCTCGCACCGGTATGGTTGCCCTGGAGCGAGGTTCCCGGGTGCTGGCAGTACCTTCCCTAAGCCTTAGCAATTAACCGGCGATTGCGCGGCTGGGCCTATGCCTGCCGTAAGCCAATTACCGGCTTTTCTCAATCACCCTTTCTTAAAGGGGTATAAACGTTTCATTTGAAACGTTTAAGGAGGTCTTTATGGCTATCATGTTTTATGAAAAAGATTGCGATCTCGGAGCACTCAAGGGCAAAACCATCGCGGTGATCGGTTACGGTTCCCAAGGCCATGCCCATGCGCTTAACGCCAAAGAATCAGGGCTTACAGTGATCGTGGGGCTTTACGAGGGTTCTCCGTCTTGGAAACGGGCGGAAGCCGCAGGGCTTGAGGTGAAAACCGCAAAAGATGCCGCAGAAGCTGCGGACTTCATCATGATCCTCATCAATGACGAGAAACAGGCCAAGCTCTACCAAGAGTCCATCAAACCGGTGCTGAAACCCGGCAAGACCCTGGCCTTTGCCCACGGTTTCAATATCCATTTCGGTCAAATCATACCCCCCAAGGATATCAACGTGGTGATGATTGCCCCTAAAGGGCCGGGACATACCGTGCGGGAACAGTACCAGGCCGGCGCCGGGGTGCCCTGTCTCGTCGCGGTTCACCAGGACGCCACTGGGGATGCCAAGCGGATCGGCCTGGCCTATGCCGCAGCCATTGGCGGCGCTCGGGCAGGAGTTTTGGAAACCACCTTTAAGGAAGAGACCGAAACAGACCTCTTCGGTGAACAGGCCGTGCTCTGTGGGGGCGTCTCTGCCCTGATGAAGGCGGGGTATGAGGTCCTCACTGAGGCAGGTTACCAGCCGGAAAGCGCTTACTTTGAGGTGATACATGAGATGAAGCTCATCATTGACCTGGTGAACCGGGGAGGGCTTTCCTTTATGCGGTACTCGATTTCCGATACTGCGGAATACGGGGACTACATAACCGGGCCGAAGATCATCACCGAGGAGACCAAGAACACCATGCGGCAGATATTGAAGGACATCCAAACCGGCAAATTTGCCAAAGACTGGATCGGTGAAAATCAGGTGAACCGCCCCTTCTTTAACAGGATGCGGGCCATCGAAGCGGCCCATCCCATTGAGCAGGTGGGAAAAGAACTCCGTTCCATGATGGGGTGGATTCCCAAATCCACGGTATAAGCGCCGCAAGAAGCAGGTTCGGGGACCGGGGCCTCCACCCCCAACGGGCTTCTTGCGGGATGTACCTCTCGCTAATTAAGGAGTAACTACTATGGCGAACAACGAAGCAGCACGGGTAATACAAGTATTTGATACGACCCTGCGGGATGGAGAGCAGTCTCCCGGATGCAGCATGAATTTACCGGAAAAACTAGAAGTGGCCCGGCGGCTTGAACGGCTCCAGGTGGACGTGATTGAAGCCGGGTTCCCGGCCTCAAGTCCAGGGGATCTCGAATCGGTGAAGGCTATTGCAGGGATCATCAAGGATTGTACCGTGGCTGGGCTTTGCCGTGCTTTGGAAAAGGACATCGACGCAGCTCGGGAGGCCCTTGAACGGGCCGCATCTCCCCGGATTCATATTTTCCTGGCTACTTCTCCTATCCACATGGAGTATAAGCTCAAAATGACCCCTGAACAGGTGTTGGAGCGAGCGGTTATGGCCGTGCAATACGCCAAGAAGTTTTGTGCCCAGGTGGAATTTTCTGCAGAAGACGCTTTCAGGAGTGATCGGGACTTGGTATGTCAGGTTTTCAGTGCGGTGATTGCCGCAGGAGCCACGGTGGTAAATGCCCCGGATACGGTGGGTTATGCCATGCCCGACGAATTCGCCGCCTTTATCAGCTATATCAAAGGGCATACTCCGAATATAGACAAGGCCCGGCTCTCGGTACATTGCCATAACGACCTGGGGCTTGCCGTGGCCAACAGTCTCGCGGCCATTCGCGCGGGAGCGGACCAGGTTGAGTGTACGGTAAACGGTATTGGAGAACGGGCAGGAAACGCTTCTTTAGAGGAGATCGTCATGGGCCTTAGGGTCCGGAAAGATCACCTCCAGGTAGAGACCCGCATCGACACCACCCAGCTTTATACCATAAGCCGTCTGGTAAGCCAAGTAACCGGGGTGAAGGTCCAGCCCCACAAGGCCATTGTGGGGGATAACGCCTTTGCCCATGAAGCGGGGGTTCACCAGCACGGGGTCTTGGCTAACCGGGCCACCTACGAGATCATGACCCCTGAATCAGTGGGCATTCCCAAAAACCGCATGGTCTTAGGCAAACACTCAGGCCGCCACGCCTTTGAGGAGCGTCTCCGGGATCTGGGGCTCTCCTTGAATGAGGCCCTGGTAGAACCGGTCTTCGCCCAGTTTAAGGTCTTAGCGGATAAGAAGAAGGTGGTGAGCGACCGGGACATAGAGGCCCTGGTGATGGAGGTTTCCGCTTCGGTTCCTGAGACCTGGAAACTGGACCGCTGGGTTATAAACTGCGGTTCCACCTTGAGTTCTACCAGCACGATCCGCCTTCAGGGTCAGGACGGAACCGTACAAGAACAGGCTGCGGTGGGTAACGGGCCTATTGATGCGGCGTGCAAGGCCATTAACCAGATCATCGGGAAGGAGCCCACATTGGAAGCCTATGAGCTGGGGGCCATTACCGGGGGAGAAGACGCCCAGGGTGAGACCTTGGTGAAGATCCGCTGGAATGACCGGCATTGGAACGGTCGAGGGGTTTCTACGGACGTGGTGGAATCTTCAATAAAGGCTTACCTTGCGGCGATAAATGCCCTGGAGTGGGCCCGCCAGCGGGCTTAATGCCCCTGGAGGGCCGCGGTGATAAGGGGTCGGGGCGCCCCTTGCTTGGGGTTTTTGCCGCTTTGGGTCTTGCTTCAGGTCTTTGCTGCTATGCCCGCCAGCGGGCTTAATGCCCCTGGAGGGCCGTGGTGATAAGGGGTCGGGGCGCCCTTTGCTTCGGGTTTTTGCTGCTTTGGGTCTTGCTTCAGATCTTTGTTGCTACGCCTGCCAGCGGGCTTAATGCCCCTGGAGGGCCGTGGTGATAAGGGGATGGGGCGCCCTTTGCTTCGGGTTTTTGCTGCTTTGGGTCTTGCTTCAGGTCTTTGCTGCTGCACCCGCCAGCGGGCTTAATGCCCCTGAAGGGCCGCGGTGATAAGGGGATGGGACGCCCCTTGCTTCGGGTTTTTGCCACTTTGGAGCCAAGCCCACGATATAGGTAAGGACGCTCCTCTCGATGTAGGAACGAAGGGACGTACGCCGCCCTTCCAAACTTTCGCGCCCCCGCTACGCTCGTCGCAGGCGCGAAGCCGCCGAGGACCGATGAAGCCCTGCACCGCTTAAGGCAGTAAGGCACGGACAACGCGAAAACCGACAGAGCGACCCCGGTACGATGGCTCAGAGCCGCCCCGAGAGGCCGATCGCAGGTCCCAGTCCATCTCCCAGTAACTGTCGCCGCGCCAAATCCGGTACGAACCTGAAGCAGGGCCCGCAGGATCCGTCTGGGAACCGCTGCTATAGCTCCCATACCAGTCCCAGCACCACTCAGTCACATTCCCGCTCATATCGTACAAGCCCAGGCTGTTCGGCTGCTTCGTCCCTACTGCATGGGTACTTCTCCCGCTGTTACTAGCGTACCACCCCACAGCGCTGTATTCATAGGTCAACCCCGCTTTGTTCCCTTCCCTGGCCGCATACTCCCATTCCGCTTCCGTGGGCAGCCGGTACCCATTGGCCTGGAAATAGCATACTATCTTGTCCCCGTTCCCCCGGTACGCGCACGGCAGGTGCGAAGGGACGTGCGTCGTACCCCCTCACCACACGGCCCCCCGCAGGCGCGAAACCGCCGAGGACCGATGAAGCCCTGCACCGCCTAAGGCAGTAAGGCACGGACAACGCGAAAACCGAGAGAGTTATCTCGGTACGATGGCTTATAGTCGCCCCGATTGGCCGACCGCAGGCTCCAGATGAAACTAGCCCAGCAACCGCCGCGCCAAACCCGCTCCGAACCTGAAGCAGGGCCCGCAGGATCCGTCTGGGAACCGCTGCTATAGCTCCCAACCCAGTCCCAGCACCACTCCCTCACATTCCCGCTCATATCGTACAAGCCCAGGCTGTTCGGCTGCTTCGTCCCTACTGCATGGGTACTTTCCCCGCTGTTACCCTCGTACCACCCCACGGCGTCCACGCTGTTGCTCCCGCTGTATTCATAGGTCAACCCCGCTTTGTTCCCTTCCCTGGCCGCATACTCCCATTCCGCTTCCGTGGGCAGCCGGTACCCATTGGCCTGGAAATTGCATACTATGTTATCCCCGCTCCCCCGGTAC
>JAIRLU010000145.1 GCA_031259215.1 Treponema sp.
AAGTCCCGCATAATCGGTAGTATAGGCCCCCAGAAAATTATACAATCCCAAGGGCAGTGTTTTTTTACGCTCTGAGTTGATAAAAACCAGGGCGAAACTGAATTCCTTCCAATTGTTGAGGAAATTGAGAATCCCCACCGTAGCAATAACCGGTCGCGTCATAGGTAAGACGATGGAAAAAAATATCCGTCCCATGGCCGCGCCGTCAATAATCGAGGCTTCCAGAATAGAATCAGGGAAGGATGTGATAAAACTCTCCATCAAAAAAATCGTGAGGGGCAGGCCAAAAGCAGTATACACCAGGATGAGGGACCAGGGCGTATTAAGCAGATGAAAACTACGCATCAAGGCAAAGAGGGGAACCAGTACCGCCTGCAGGGGAATCAACATCCCAATCACAAAAACCGATGATACTACTTTTTGAAAGCGGAATTTGAATTTGGCAAGCACAAATGCCGCTGCCGCCCCGATGAGGACGGTAAAAACAATAGAAATAACCGAAATAAACAGGCTGTTAAAGAAATAGGTACCTATATTCGCCGTTTTCCATGCGTGGGCATAATTCTCTGCATGTAACTGTTTTGGAAAAGAGATCGCCGATACGGTAAATTCCTGATTCGTTTTAAATGAACTATAGGTCATCCACAACAAGGGGAAGAGGGTGGTAATCGAGAGGATGCCCAAGATACTATAACGAGCACTCATGGTGATAAGATGCATTCTACGGGCGTTTCCTGAAGATGCAAAAAGATCGGTATGCTTCATAAATTCAGTCCCTCCTTAGGATGCAGCTTTGCGAAGCAACACACTCCTGCTGAGCGCGATAAAAGTAAAACTCAACACCGCAATCACAAGAGAAACCGCACTTCCATATCCATACTGATTAACGGTGAAGGTTTTATTGTACATATACGTGGCCATCACCTCGGTTGCATGGGCAGGACCGCCTTCGGTCATGACGTAAATCAGATCAAAGGATCGCATGCTCCCGGAAATACAAAGTACCGCGGCAGCGGCAATGGTATCCCACAGAAGGGGAAGGCGTATCTTGAAAAACTTAGTTACTTCCCCTGCCCCGTCAATATCCACAGCTTCAGAAATATCAGCCGGGATATTCTGGAGCGCCGCAAGAAAAATAATCATGTACAAACCAATAAACTGCCAAACAATGACTCCGCAGAGGGTATAGATAGCAGTAGCAGGGTTACCGAGCAAGTCGGGACTTGTCTTAAAACCTAGGGCCAGCAAAAATCCCCGCAATAAGCCAATCTGGGCATTAAGAATAGTGGTCCACAACAAGCCCACCACCACGGTTGAAAGGATCATCGGAATAAAGAAAGCGGTCCGGAAGAAAGACTGCCCTTTTAACTTGCCGCTCAAAGCCACTGCAGCAAGGATACCCAAGGGAATTTGACCGAGCATTGAAGCTAGTACCACAAACAGGTTGTTTCTAAAGGACTGCCAAAATACCGGATCTATGAAGATCCGGCGAAAATTGTCAAAGCCGATATACCGGGGAGCAGATAACCCGTTCCAATTATAAAAACCAAACAAAAAGGATCGTACAATAGGGTACAATACGAAACAGGTATAAATAATTAAGGCTGGAGCCAAGCCGCAGACTATAAATGGTTTGTTTTTTTGTATTATAGATGTCAAGAAAACCTCCTTACCTGGTAAGGACAAAAAATGTATCCCTTGAGGAGGGAGGACATAAAAGGGGATTATCTTTCGGAAGTACCCAAACCTGCACAATTTATCGGATTTCACTCAAGATCCGACAGGTTTTTCGATCTTCCTCCTCCCGCAGGGGGTCCCCTCACTCCTCAACGCTACGCACCAGCACCTTACTGGATTGTATCAGCTAATTGCTTTGCAATCTCCTGAGGGGATTGAACCCCAAGCATAATTCCCTGCAGCCCATTATTGATGATTTCGGTCTGTTCAGAATTAAGGGCCGAATCATATACGGTTACCATCCCAGGATGCGCTTTCATCAGGGTAACGAGCTTGGCATACACAGGATCAACCGTATTCAGATCCGGTTCAACGGTTTTTGATGATACAGGAATCGTATACTCCATGTACATTTTCTGAGCCTCATCAACGGTTAGGAACATGATGAGTTTTTCAATGGCGGCGCGCTGTGCAGGGCTTACCTTGGCATTAATGACTACGCCGGTACTGCTCACCCCAGAAAGCGTCTTTGGTTCACCCTTGCCTCCGGGGATCATCGGGAAGGTAGTCATTTCAATGGCGGCCTTTACCGTTTCAGGGGCATTTGCAACGATATCAGGAAGTACCCAGGTACCGTTAATCATCATCGCTGCCTCTTCCCGATAGAAATAACCCCGGGTTTGGACATCATCAATCGAATTGTAGTCTCGATTAAAGGCACCCAGATCCGCCAATTCTTTCATGATCCCTAATGCATCAAGGAAGGGCTGATCCGTAAACTGAGCGCCCTTTTCGTTTGCAAGCACATCGCTCAGCCATTGGGAACCGGTTACCCGATTAGCTACAATACTAAATATAGACGACTGAGCTGGCCACTTTGCCTTGTTTCCCAGCGCTATGGGGATAATATTATTTTGCTTAAATACCTCAATAGCGGTTTTCAATTCCTCATAGGTCTCAGGAACCTGGACACGGTACTTTTCAAACAAGGCCTTATTATAGAAAAAGATGGATGTTACGGATATGCCTAATCCAACACTGTAGGTTTTACCATCTACGGTAAATTCGTTCAGGGCAATCGGGAGAATACTATCTTTCCAGGTGCTCTCCCGAGCTAAGAGGTCGTTGATGTCTCCTACTAAACCCGCTTCAGCAAATTCCCGGATAGGGGTATTGGGCCACGCAATGAATGCATCGGGCAATTCCCCAGCCGCAGCTTGAGTCTTGAGCCGGGTCTGATACTGATCCCGGGGAATCTTCTGCTCTTCAATGGTTATATCAGGATTGGCAGCTCGGAATTGCTCCATACGCCGGGTCATAAATTCCGATCGCTGGTCAGCTCCCACATACGAATGCCAGAGCGTGAAAGAGACCTTCCCATCGGTAGATCCGCCGTCACGAGGAGGGGTTGTTTTTTTCCCAGAACAGGCAGTACATACGCATCCAAGGACCGCTACACTTATCAGAATAAGCACGAGTTTACTTTTCATAAAAAAATTCTCCATATTTTTTATAATATCTGCATTTAGTTATATCCCTATTCAATCCTCAAGTCAAGCATTTCCTATGTACCAGCCAGGGCCGTGCAATTTTGGACGGGATGATGTTCTAACAGGGTGAGCAGTTCGGTAAGCGGTACCGTGGCAAGGGCAATAGCGGTATCAGTAACACCGTAATAAACGTATATAAGGCCGTCTTTTACCACTGCTCCGGTAGGAAAGACCACATTGGGAATATAAAGGCCGAACCGTTCATAGTACGCGGAGGGTTCAAGGATAAACCCCTTGACCCGGGCAATAACCCGGGTGGGATCGTGCAAATCAAGGAGCATGACCCCTGCCCGGTATATGGTATCATCATCAACCCCATGATACAGGGTAAGCCAACCGGCATCGGTTTTTATCGGCGGCGCAGAACCGCCGATTTTCTTTGATTCCCAGGGCTCCTGAGGAGCCGCAATGAGCACCGGTTCTGTCCAGGTCAAGAGATCATCCGAATAGGAAAGCCATATACCCGGCTTGTCAGTTTTGTACTGGGGGCCAATGTATTCTTCAGGACGTCTGAGCAGGGCAAATCTTCCGCGGATCTTTTCAGGAAAGAGCATAGTATCCCGATCATTGATTTCCTTGGGAGTAGTATAGGCCACCTGTTTCCAATCAATCAGATTATCACTGGTCATAATGCCTGATCGGGTCATAAAACTTTCGGGCAACCCATGCACACCCGGATAAGTATACCGAATTTCTTCTGGTTTTCCGGTTCCTGTTGGACTGTAACCATAAGAAGAGGGGCGTAAGGCATAGGTAAGGTAATAGCGCCCTTCAATTTTGACTAGCCGCGGGTCTTGAATGGAACCGTAGGGAAAACCTAAATCCCCAGGACTTACAATGGGTTCATCTTTTACATGGACAAAATGAATGCCATCGAAGCTTTTCAAAAGACCAAAAAAACAGTGAAAGGGACGCAAACCGCCAGCAGCCCGCTCAATAAGATAAAAGGTATCCCCTTCAAGAATAACTGCTGGATTAAAGCTGGAAGCTTTACGCCAGGGATAGATTCCTGGAACAATAATCGGGTTTTCAGGACAACGGGTAAGGTACATATACACTCCTTAACAATTATAGAGAAGCATAGCGGTTCTAAGGGACTTTTTCCAATAGAGTTGTTCAGAAACCTCAGTTTCTGAACAGCTTCCACTAAAAAATAGCAATTTCGTAGCCCCAAGGCGAGAAATTGCAAGACTTGCAAGCTAACCGCAGGTTAGCAGATAACCAACCGGGTTATTGAACAAGTCCAATGTACTGGACTCCGTATTACTGATTTCCCAAAAGCTCATGGAGCCTATCCAGATCTTCCATGGAGTAGTACTCGATGCGGATACTGCCCCGCCGGAGGTCCCCCTCAATGGAAACCTTGGTCCCCAGAAATTCGATGAATTAGGCTTCCAGTTCCGTCAATGCAGGATCCCGGGACGGAACGGGGTTTAGCGATGGACGCTCCCGGTTACTCCCCGCGGCAAACCGTTCTGTTTCCCGGACTGAAAGACCTGATCCGATGATCCGATGGAATAAATCCGCCTGCTGAAGCGGATTGACCACCATAAGCAAAGCCCGGGCATGGCCAGAAGACAATTCGCCCCGGGCAAGACTTTCCTGGATAGCCGGGGGGAGCTTCAGGAGACGAAGGGCATTAGCCACGGTAGAACGGTTTTTACCGACCTTAACCGCCACTTCCTCTTGGGAAAAACCCGTGAGGTCTAGCAACGGTTTATAGGCCGCCGCCTCTTCCAGGGGATTAAGGTCGGTCCGCTGGATGTTTTCGATGAGGGACACTTCCATTTGTATTTATTGCCTGTTCTAGGACAGACTTTTCCCCAAGGAGTTT
>JAIRLU010000173.1 GCA_031259215.1 Treponema sp.
CAATAGAGTTGTTCAGAAACCTCAGTTTCTGAACAACTTCCGCTTAAAAAACAGCAAAATGCGGAGCATTTTGCAAGACTTGTTCGATAACCAACCGGGTTATTGAACAAGTCCAATGAACAGGATTTACCGAATCATCTGAATACGTGAGTGTTAATTCGTGTAATTTCGGACTAAGGTCCGGCGGACTTTTTTTTTGCCGCTGAAAAATACCCCATAACCGACTTTTAACTGCTCCCTCATTATTTCCTAATTTTAAGTACCTATGTTTATCTTAACTGTTATAAGGAGAAACTTTTTATGAAACCTCATAAAACTACAAAAGAAACCAAGCCTTACGGGAAAACCAGGAGGTACGCTGCCTGCCTGGGCTTTTCACTCGTCTTGACGATCCTCGCAGGAGCCTTGTCCGGGACGCCGCTCTGGGCAAAGGCTTCGGCTGATGGAACGCAACGGAATACCGAGACGGCCCCGGCGGGACAGGCCAAGTACGTGTTCCTCTTCATCGGGGACGGCATGGCTATGGCCCAGATCAGTTCTACCGAGGTCTATGCCACGGCCCGGTCATCCAAAGACATCACCATCACCAGGCTGGGCTTTACCCGATTCCCCGTATCGGGGCTTACCACCACCTACGACGCGGGAACCTTTATCACCGATTCCGCCTCTGCCATAACCGCCATCGCCACGGGGAACAAGACCTTGAGCGGGGTCCTCAACATGGATCCGGGGAAGACCAAGCGTTTCAAGACCATCACCGAATACGCCCGGGATGCGGGGATGAAGGTGGGTATCGTGTCCAGCGTTACCCTGGATCACGCGACTCCGGCGGGCTTCTTTGCCAAGGTTCCTTCCCGGAGCAACTACTACGACATCGCAGTCCAGATGGTACAAAGCGGCTTTGAATACTTTGCGGGCGGCGGCCTCCTGCAGCCCAGGGGAAAGAACAAGGATCAAAGCGATGTGATCCAGATGGCCCGGGACGCGGGGTACGTCTATGTCAATACCAAAGCGGCCTTTAACGCCTTAAAGCCCGGGGCCGGTAAGGTGCTTGCCATCAACGCCACCCTCCAGGATTCAGGTTCCATGCCCTACGAACTGGACCGCAAGAACGACGACCTTTCCCTCGCGGACTATACCCGCAAAGGGATAGAGCTTTTGCAGGATAACCCTCGGGGCTTTTTCATGTCCGTGGAAGGCGGGAAAATCGACTGGGCCTGTCACGCAAACGACGCGGGCGCGGCTATCCACGAGGTGATCGCCTTTGACAACGCGGTCAAGGTGGCGCTGGATTTTGCCCGGACCCACCCTGATGAAACCCTCCTCATCGTTACCGGCGACCACGAGACCGGCGGCATGACCATAGGTTTTGCGGGAACCCAGTACAACACCTTCTTTGATAAGGTTGCCCTGCAAAAGAAGTCCTTTATCGCCTTCAATACTGAAGTCCTCGGTCCCTACAAGAAAAACACCCCCAAAGCCCAGGCGAAACTGGCGGATCTCATCCCCGCGATACAGGACGCCTTCGGCCTGGACTACGCCGGTCTTTCCGACTTCCAGAAGGAACAGCTCGACTTCGCCTTCCAGCGTTCTATGGGGGATGAGATTGAGCGGCCCGTCGCAGAGGATCAGTATCTCCTCTACGGCGGTTACGAACCCCTTACGGTGAAGATCACCCAGATCATGAACCAGACCGCGGGTATAGGCTGGACATCCTACGCCCACACCGGCGTTCCGGTCAGCACCTTTGCCACGGGAGTCCACCAGGAACTCTTTAGCGGATATTACGATAACACGGACATCTTCCGAAAACTCGCCTCCGCGATGAACCTGCGGTTGTAACCGTGTTAGGGGAGGCTGGGGAACGAACCGTTAAGGGGGAATAGTAAGGCTGCCCCCATCGGGGAGTCCGCGCAGCAAACTCCAAAAGTAAGCCGCCCCCGCCAAGGGGCTTTATACGAGCGCCGCATGGGCGGGGGTGCGTATAGCGGTAAGCATGTGGCGCGTTCACCGGTTCAAGGTGTCCAGACCGTGTGGTTGCACGGTTCAAACCGCTTGGTTTAGGGTATTCAAACCAGGCGGTTTGGTGTGTAAGGCTATCAGGAATGTGCTGATAGAGCGGTTGATGGTACGTCATACAAGCGGGTATCGGTGCGTTCCCGGTGTGGGGTACGATGCCGCATCGCTACGGTTTGGAGTGTTCTGACAAAGTGGACGGAACATCCCCGACAGGGCGTATAGCAATAGTACGGTTTGAACACCTTGAACCGTATGGTTGAAACACGGTCAACCAAGGGATTGACCTATCCTCCACCAGTTGGATGGGGGGCGTTGCGGGAGCAGATCCCCTGCTGGCGATCTTGCACCCGGAAGGAGTGCCGATACGATGACTAAACAACAGGGGCGCTATAAAAGCGGCCTGGGCCGCCCGCTGCCGGGGCGGGGCATACATGAACCGCGGAGGGATATAATTTTTGTTGCCGCGTCCCTTTTGATGACCCTGCTGTTTTTTATCATCCCCACCGGGTTTGAAGGGGCCCGCAAGGCGGCGGGGGGCGAACGGGCCCGGGGCAAGGTTATCGAAGTGAATAACCAGCGGCTCATAACCATAGGCCCGGTGAGGCAGGGGGAACAGCAGCTTGAGGTGGAGATCCGTTCCGGGCGTTTTAAGGGGCAGGTTTTTTCGGGGTCGAACAACCTCATGGGCAAGATTGAACTGGATAAGATCTTTTCACCCGGGGACTCGGTACTGGTGATACTGAGCGTCTCGGAAGAAGACCAGGGGATTCGCCACGCCCAGGTCTACGATCATTACCGCACCGGGAAGACGGTGTTTCTCGGCGCGCTCTTTTTCATCGTTATCATCCTCATCATGGGATGGATGGGGGTGAAAATCGTGATTTCCTTTGTGTTTACCGCAGCGGCCTTGATCCGGGTTCTCTTTCCCGCGATGCTCCGGGGCTGGGACCCGATCTTTGCCTCGGTCATGATCACCGCACTCTTAACCGCAGGGATCATCTTCCTTGTGGGCGGACTCACCCGGCGGGGGCTCACCGCGTTTGTCGGCTCTATGGGAGGGGTTCTGCTCACCTCTATCCTGGCTTTTTTCTTTACCGCTTGGTTCAAGATCCACGGGGCGGTGCGGCCTTTTGCGGAAGCCCTCCTCTATGCGGGGTATACCCACCTCAACCTGGCACACCTCTTTATCTCCGGGATTTTCCTTGCCTCCTCTGGGGCCATGATGGACCTCTCCATGGACATCGCCAGCGCTATGGACGAGATCAAGAAGCAATACCCTGCGGTCAGCCGCATGAGCCTGATTAAAAGCGGGGTCTCTGTTTCCCGCCACGTGGCGGGCACCATGTCCACTACCCTGCTCCTGGCTTATTCCGCCGAGTACACTGCCATGATGATGACCTTTATCGCTCAAGGGATTCCCCTGGAAAACGTCATCAACCTGGTCTGGGTTTCCTCTGAGGTGGTGCATACCCTGGTGGGCTGTTTCGGTCTGGTCATGGTAGCGCCCCTCACGGTATTTGCCGGGGGAATAATCCTTATGGACCGAAAAGACGCACCTAAGGACTCAATCACCCGGTAAACTGAGGAGCTTGTCAGACCGTACAAACCCTAGCACCCCCTCCGGGTCTCATCTAACATAACCTGAGGTACGACAAAAAAAAGTCCGCCGGACTAACATCCGAAATTACGCGAAGTAATGCTCAGGTATCCGAATACTTCGTGAACAGGAGCGTTCCTTCGCGGACCCGCAGTATTCCATCGCACCTCACGTTACCTTAGGCAACCTTGAATTGGGAAACTTCGCGGAGGAGCGCCTCTATCTGGCACTTGTTCTCCACACTTATGCCATTCACCCGGTTCACTGCGGTATCGATCTGCTCTGCACCGACAGCCATTTCCTGCATACCGCTGCTTATCTCGCCGCTGATCTGCTCCAGGGTCTGGCTTTCCTGAATCACTTCCCGGCCTCCTGCAATCATCACATAGGCGCTCTTTTGCACTTCCCCGCTTATCTCCTTCAGGCTGCTTATCGATTTATAAATATCAGCGCTCCCCTGTTCCTGCTCTGTCATAGCGTTGCGGATATAGGCCTCTTGATCGCTCACCTGCTGTACCCCCTTGCTTATGGCCTCGAAGTTCCCCAAGGCCTTTTCAGTGGAATTTGTTATATGGTCAATGGACTCCTTTATCTTATTCAGCACGTCGCTTATAATTTTGGACTGCTCTGAAGAGGATTCCGCTAGTTTCCGTATCTCCTCTGCCACCACCGCAAAGCCCTTCCCCGACTCCCCGGCATGAGCCGCCTCAATAGCCGCATTCATGCTCAACAGGTTCGTTTGACTGGCTATGTTTTCCATCATCCCGTTTATCTCCAAGAGACCCGCAGATTCCCGCTCTATCTCCTGAATATCCGTGGAAACTTCCTGTAAGCCGTTGCGGCCTCTTTCAGAGGCTTCTGAGAGGTCCTTAATGTTTCCTTCGCTGGTGACGAGGGTCTTGGTTACACTCTGGATATTCGCCAGCATCTGTTCCACTGCAGATGAAGATTGGTTTACACAATTGGCCTGCTTTTCGATCTGCCGATTTAAGATCTCGATGTTCTCCAACACCCGTCCCATAGCCACTTCGGTACTTTTGACGCTCTCCACTTGTTTTCTGGTCTGGGAATTGATGCTCTGAATGTTTGCGGTGATCTGATCGACGGAAACCGCGGTCTGAGTCATATTCGCTGCAAGCTCTGCACCGGTTTGGGAAAGGATTTCTGCATTCTGTTTAATGCCCGTAACGAGGCCCTGGATCTGATCGATGGTGAAGTTTATGTAGCGGGCCAGATCCCCCAATTCATCCTTTGAGGAAACAGCTACATGCTGGGTGAGGTCTCCTCCGGCTATGTCTTTGAGGACCCCCATGGTATAGGCGATGGGGCTGCTCAGGGAATGAGCCATCATAAAAGCCCCGATACACACAAAGATCATCATGACCCCGCAAATGAGGAGGCTCACCCAAAGGCTCTGGTACAGGGGAGCGGAAATAATCGAGGTAGGAATCCCGATCATAAGGGACCAGGGGGCGATAGTGTCCCCCACGAAAAAGGGGAAACAGATAAACCTCATCTCCTGTTTAAGCTGGGGAACATACTGGGTAAACCGGAACTCCCTACCCTGCTCTAGGGCGCTTATAAGCTCCGGCAAATGGGAACCTGCAATGTCCTGTTCGGTTTCCCTAATGGTCTTGCCTATCCGAGTCGTATCAAAATGCCCGCTTACGATGCCGCTGTTACTGTACACTGCGGCGACCGAGCCGGGGTAGGGCCGTATTTTTTCTACCTGCTCCTGAATGACATCAATTCCAATATCCTGGGTGAGTATGCCGACAAAGCGTCCCTGGTTGTGAATCGGCGCAGTAACCGTAGCCATAAACATATCTTCACCGTCAATGGGGTACAAAAAGGGCCCTGTGAGCAGTTCTTTTCCGGTTTGTTTCGGAATAAGGTAATACTCTCCATCCCCAGGGGTGTCATAGCCCGTAAGGGTCTCCACCTGCACTCCTTGCCGGGTCTTGGACCAGTAGGGGGTGAAGCGGCCCGTATGATCTGCTCCGGGGGTATCGATGTATTCTGCATCAAGTCCATCCAGGGCATTGGGCTCCCAGACCATGCATGCTCCTATGACATCCGGCTCGGATTCAACCATCGCCTTGACCATAAGGGAGAATAAACCCCGTCTTTCAGTGGAGGCTATCTGTTCATATCGTTCCAGCACATAACCAAGCGTCCGGACCTGATAGAGGTGGCTGTTAAACCAGTCCTTAATGACGAGCGCGTGTTCAGCACAGAGATTGCTGATTTCGTTATTAAACAGATCGGTTATCCGTTTGTGGTTCAAATTAAGAATGATTCCCAGGGGTATAAGCGTTCCTGTCAGATTCAAAACGGCAATCGTAAGAAAGAATTTTACTCCTATTTTCATTAAAAACGCTCCTTGTATTTTATCCATCGTATATACTCACTTAGTATTATACCCTTAACCAAGAACTAAAGGTCAAGGGAGAAAAACATGCATCAGCAGGGACGAGAGCGATACCTTCCCGGTTTTAAATAGGACCTGTCCTAAAATTTGTGTAATTGACTAATCGGTGGTAGAAATACCGAAGGAGCAGCCATGGCCAGGAGAGAGAAAAGAGAAAGACCAATGGGATCAGGTACCGGATCAGATCGACTTCACGGGGTGGACCCAGAAGGAGGTTCCCGGACAGAAGGGGCTTATCAAACAGCTCACCGGAAGGATGTTACAACGGGCGCTGGAATGGGAGATGGACCTGCACTTGGGGTACCCGAAGCACGACCCGGCAGGGGACGGCTCCGGAGATAGCCGGAACGGATACCCGCCTAAGACCGTGCTGACAGAGAATCAGGAAACGGTGATTCAGGTTCCCCGGGACCCAAAAGGGACCTTTGAACCACCGATACTACCGAAATACCAAAAGCATGTTCCGCTGTTCAACGACCAGATTAGCTCGCTGTATGCATTCGGGATGACCGACCGGGACATAAAGGCACATCTTGAAAAGCTATACCCCGTAGAAGTATCCCCCGAGGTGTTATGCCGGGTAACCGACGGGGTCATGGAGGACGTGTCGGACTAAAGTCTGCGGCGTGGCGGAACCGGCCCCTTGAAAAAAGTTTTATCATCGGGTATCTGGAAGCGATCCGGGTGCAGGCGAAGGAGGACGCGGGAAAAGCTACGCCAAAAGCGTGTATGTGGCCCTGGGTGTGCATTTTGGGGGTCAAGGTTTTGGGGCTGTGGATAGCGGAAAGCGAGGGGGCGTCGAATCTTTGGTTCGCGTTTTGGATGGGGGTGTTGAACGAACTGCGCTGCCGGGGGGTGGAAGATATCCTAATAGCCTACATGGACGGGCTGACCGGTTTTCCCGAGGGGGTCCGCTCCGTATGTTCCCCTACCCGTGTTCAGTGGACTTGTTCGATAACCTGGTTGGTTATCGAACAAGTCTTGCAAAATGCTCCGCATTTTGCTGTTTTTTATCGGAATTTGTTCAAAAACTTCAGTTTTTGAACAACTCTAGTTATGCATCGTGCTATATACGACGAACGCGATAGAATCGTTGAATTACCCGTTACGGAAAGTCCCGTCGGAACCATCGTTTCCGCAACCGCTCGACCGATGAGGCTCTATACCAGATACGGTATTTGGCGATACGGAATGCGTCGGAGAAGTGGACGATACCGATTAAAAACTGGGGGCCGGCACTTAACCAGGAGCGCCCTTGAGGCAAGGAAAAGAACTGGTTCCGTTCTGATGCTACCTTGCCAATTACACAAAAAATCCGACAGGCCCTTTAAATGGGGAAACCTCATGGATGAGGGCCTTTCTCGGGGGATGATTCTCTCTACTAAGGCTGTGGTAACCCTGCGGCTGTGTCTGTACCCGGTTCAACAGGGTCGTCTGACTTACTCATGCTGCTTACCTACCAAACGAACAATTTTATTTACGCTTTGCCACACTTGCCTTCTCCTCAGTCAACTTTGAAACGTGAAACTTCAGCCATAAGCGTCTTTATCTGCTTCTTGTTCTCTATGCTTATGTCATTGACCCGGTTCACCGCGGTATCTATCTGTTCTGCGCCGGAGGCAATCTCCTGCATCCCATCCCCTATCTCTACCGTGATCCCCTCAAGGCGCTTACCCTCCTGTATCACCTTATGACTCCCCCCAAGCATTCCCTGGGCACTCTCCTTCACTTCCCCGGTTATCTCGTTCAGCCGCTCTATGGACTCCAGTATGGCTTTGCTCCCTATGCCCTGCTCTTTCATGGCATTGCGAACCGTGGTCTCTTGATCCGTTACGGTCTTCACCCTTTCGCTTATGGCCTCGAAGTTCAGCAATACCACATTAGTAGCCTGGGTGATCTTGTTTATGGACTCCTTTATCTTGTTTAAGATCGTGCTTATGGTCTTGGACTGCTCCGAAGAGGACTCGGCTAACTTTCTGATCTCATCGGCCACCACCGCAAAGCCTTTCCCCGCTTCCCCTGCGTGGGCCGCCTCTATGGCGGCATTCATACTTAACAAGTTTGTTTGACTGGCGATGTTTTCCATCACGGCGTTGATCTCTAAGAGCCCTGCAGATTCCCGCTCTATCTCCTGAATATCCATGGACACTTCCTGCAAACTACTCCGTCCCACTTCAGAGGCGTGAGCCAGCTTGGTTACATTTTCCTCGTTCTTCACCAGGGTTTGGGTGACGCTCTGGATATTCGTCAGCATCTGTTCCACTGCCGAGGAAGATTGGCTCACACAGTCCACCTGCTTCTGAATCTGATCGTTTATACGGTTGATATACTCCACAACCTGTTCCATGATTGAACTGGTGCCTTTGACGCTGGTCGTCTGCAGCTTGGTCTGAGACCTGATACTTTGGATGTGTGTGGTAATTTCGTTGATAGATGCAGCGGTTTCGGTCATGTTGCCAGCAAGATCCGAGCCGGTTTGAGAAAGCAAGTCTGCCTCTTTTTTGATGGAGAGGACAAGGCCTTTGATCTTGCCTACGGTGAAGTTTAAGTAACGGGCTAGATCCCCCAACTCGTCGTGGGAATGTACGGCGATTTCCTTGGTGAGATCTCCTTCGGCAATGTCTTTGAGAACGGTCATGGTGTAGGCAATGGGGCGGCTGATGGAACGGGCAGTAAGGATGACCCCTGCGGACATGAGGACAATGGTCAAGACACCAAGGATAAGGCATATCACCACCATCCGATAGACTGGTGCCATGATGGTATTACGTGAAACACCGATTACCAGTGTCCAGGGCTTAGAAGCATGGCCGATCGCAAAGGGAACTGCATAGTACTGAACGATGGTGTTTGATTGAGGGGGACGGTATGAAAAGGAGGCGGTGGTTCCTCTCGTAACCGCCTCAACCATAGTATCAAGGAAGGGCCCGAACGTATCGGTTTCTGAGTCCTGTATATTTTTTCCAAGCCGGGCCGGGTCGGGGTGAGCGGCGATAATACCGCCTGAGCTGAACAAGAACGCATGACCATCGCCGAAGGGTTTAATATCATCCACGATAGTCTGTATCGTTGATAATTCAATAGCATTTCCTGATAATCCTACAACCCTGCCATTATCTTTTACCGGATAACATAAATTGGCAATTAAAATGTTCCCTTTTTCCGAAGGATACAGCGCAGGATCAAATATATAATCTGTGGTCATATTCAGCTGCATAATCATATCCCAGCCGAACCCTTGTATCGTAGTTAGAACCGGTCCTCCTGGTCTCATAGCCCAAGCAGCGATAAACCGTCCGGTCTCATCCGTTCCAGGAGTATTTGCATAATCGGCATCCATGCCGTTAAGCCCATTCGGCGACCAGTTGGCATACACACTCCGTACTCCGGGGTTTGCAAGGGAGACCTGCCGCATCATCATATTGAAGTAATCCCGGCACTGTTCAGCCGGTAACTCTTTATAGGCTTCCATTATGTTCGCGAGGGTTCTTGCCGCATCCATGTATTCACCGAACCAATTCTTTATTTTTTCGCTGCTCTGGATGGCAAGACTTTGCGCCTCTTCATCGACCAGATGGGTGATTTCCTGCTGGGATTGGAATAACGTAACGCCGGCTAGAATACCAATACTGATGATATTGATAATACTAATAGTGATTACCAGTCTAACGCCAATTTTCATAATAAAACATTCCTTTTAAATTTTAAAGTATAGGTGAATCAGCCCTTGCAGATAAGAAGTCCAGCGTGTCCCCCGTTCCCACATAAGGAGTACGTATTTATCCAAAATTAAGGGGGGGATCGGTAGGGGGTAAACACAAAAAACTTATTCACATATCCTCCGAATAAAACTACATACTATAGTATATGCTAATCCATTCATTATCCTGAGTCTAGTATTTTATGCATTTTTTTATACCCTCCTCGGTTTTAGCCAGATATTCCTAGTTTTTTGCTAGAACTTCCGGCTTTTAGCGAGAGCCCCCTCGCTTTTAACCAGGCATTCCGCACTTTTTGGTCGATGTTCTTGCCTTTTGCTGGAATATCCGGCCTTTTAACCTATCTCTTTACCCGTCATTCGACCTTGAAGCGGGATACATCATGCATAAGCAGTTCTATCTTTCTTTGGTTCTCTATGCTTATGTTATTGACCTGATTCACCGCCGTATCTATCTGTTCTGCTCCACTAGCCATCTCCTGCATACCTTCCCCTATCTCTACTGTTATCCCCTCAAGGCTTTTACTCTCCTGTATCACTTCATGACTGCCGCCGAGCATCTCGTGCGCGCTGCGTTTCACTTCCCCGGTTATCTCGTTCAGCTGCTCTATGGACTCCAGTATGGCTTTGCGAACCGTAGTCGCTTGATCCGTTACGGTCTTCACCCTCTCACTTATTGGACTTGTTCGATAACCTGGTTGGTTATCGAACAAGTCTTGCAAAATGCGGAGCATTTTGCTGTTTTTTATCGGAATTTGTTCAAAAACTAAAGTTTTTGAACAACTCTATTACATCAAAGTTCTGTAAAACCTCATTGGTAGACGTCATTATCTTGTCTATGGATTCTTTTATCTTAGAAAGAATAGCGCTTATGGTTTTTGACTGCTCCGTGGAAGACTCTGCCAGTTTGCGTATTTCATCGGCAACCACCGCAAAGCCTTTTCCCGCCTCCCCTGCGTGGGCCGCCTCTATGGCTGCATTCATACTTAACAGGTTCGTCTGACTGGCGATGTTTTCCATCACCCCGTTGATTTCTAACAATCCTTCTGATTCTCGGACTATCTCTTGAATATCGCTTGAAACCTCCTGTAAGCCGGTGCGTCCCACTTCAGAGGTTTGAATGAGTTTGGTTACATTGGACTTGTTCAATAACCCGGTTGGTTATCGAACAAGTCTTGCAAAATGCTTCGCATTTTGCTGTTTTTTAAGCGGAAGTTGTTCAGAAACTGAGGTTTCTGAACAACTCTATTATCCTTATTTTTGATGAAGCTTTGCGTTACGCTTTGGATATTTGCCAGCATCTGTTCTATTGCTGAAGAAGATTCACTTACACAGTCTGCCTGCTTCTGAATCTGATCGTTTATACGGTCGATATGTTCTACCACCTGTTTCATGGTACCATTAGTACCCTTGACGCCTACCATCTGCCGCTTAGTCTGATTCTTGATGCTTTGGATGTTTGCGGTGATTTCGTTGATAGAGGCAGCGGTTTCAGTCATGTTGCTCGCAAGCTCAGTACCGGTTTGAGCGAGGGAGGAGGTTTCTTTTTTGATAGTTAAGACCAGGCGCTTGATCGTATCTATGGTGAGGTTGAAGTAGTGGGCAAGGTCTCCTAGCTCGTTCTGAGAAGTGATACGTATAATCTGGGTGAGGTCTCCTTCGCCTTCAGAAATATCCTTGAGCATGAGGGCGAGGGTATTGATAGGGTGGCGGGAACGAGCCATGAAGAAGACTCCTAAGAGCATAAACACAATGGACTTGTTCGATAACCCGGTTGGTTATCTCACAAGTCTTGCAAAATGCTCCGCATTTTGCTGTTTTTTATCGGAATTTGTTCAAAAACTGAAGTTTTTGAACAACTCTATTACTGAAGAAACCGATGAGCGCGCATTACCCAGCATCCGGTAGAGGGGCGCCATGATGGTGTTGCGGGAGACGCCGACTACCAAGGTCCAGGGCGCAGGAGAATGTCCTATGCTAAAGGGGACCGCATAATACTGAATGACCGTATCCGATTGCTGGGGCTGGTAGAAGAAGGATGCGCCGGTTCCTTTGGTAACCGCATCCACCATAGTGTCAAGGAAGGGGCCGAAGGTGTCGCTTTCTGACTCGCGTATATCTTTTCCCCGCCTGCTTTGGTCCCTGTGAGCGACAACAAGGCCTCCCGCGCTAAACACCATGTCAAAGCCGTCGCCGAAGGGTTTAAGTTCATCGGCTATAACTTGTATAGCTGATAAGACCATACTGCTTCCGACGAGTCCTACAGTCCTGCCCTTGTCTTTTATAGGAACGCCAAACATTGTGGCTAGATGTGTATCCCTTCTACCGGATACACAAAAGGCTCAAAGATAAAATCCGTGCTTATATTTATCTGCAGGACCATGTCCCCGTCTAAACCTAGTACCGGCGTCATAATAATTTCATTGCTCGGTTCAATTTTGATCAAGCTAGACATATACCGTCCGCTTTCATCTGTGACGGGAGTATTAACGTACTATTCATCCATACCGTCAAGTCCATTGGGTTCCCAGCTAGCCCAGACGCTGCCTAATCCGGGACTTAAGGCGAGTACCTGTTGCATCATAAAATTGAACTGTGGTTATGGCTTGATTGGGTCCAAGGAGGGTTAGATTTAATTTAACGGAGGTGTTGTTAAAATACCTGAAAAATACCGGTTAACGTGCTATAGTACTAGCTAGATAGGTTAAAAAAATCTATATAACCCGAAATGACTAGATAAAGTCCCTAGGATATGGTAAAATAGAGGCGTTATTATTGATAGCTGCTATTAAGGAACATGAGAGAAAAAGAAGGGGCTTACGTTTTGACCCGTGCAGGACTCACGTCAGGTTGTGCTTTTTCTCCTGGATCTTCAGGAGGTACCGGTGGTGCTTTAGAAAGATCCCCTTGTCCCTAACAGGTGTATTGGTTCATCGTGATAAGGGGGAATGGGCAGGGATACTTGACTAATCCATATAGGGTATAATAGTGGATCAAAAGGGTGCTTGTGCAAACCCCGTATAGACACCCTTTGATATAAGGTTCTTGTATAAGACCTGCATGTTGTTTTAAGGAGTTTTTTATGAAAAAAATGAACACCTCTTATCTTTTCTTCCTCCTCTTGGCCGTAACGGTCTTGACCGGGGCAGGCTGTGCTTCGTCTCCCTCCTCGGGTGGAGCCCAAGCAGACCTGCCGGATTTCGTTATGAATCCTCCGATACAAGAGGACGCCATCTTCGGTATCGGCAGCGCAAAACTCGCCACGGTTAATCAATCCCTAACCATGACAGAAGCCCGAGCCCGGCAATCCTTGGCCTTTCAACTCAATGCTAATATACAGGCCATGATCACCGACTATGCCCGTTCAGCAGGGACGGCGAATAGCCAGGCCAGTCTTGAGTTTTCTGAAAGCGTTGGCCGTCAGTTAACCCAAACCACCTTAAGCGGAGCCATACCGGTGAAGCGGGAGCAGACCAAGGATGGGACCTTCTGGGTCCTCATCTCCTATAGTAAGGCCGATGCAGCCCGGGCTGCGGCAGATATTATTGAGAATGAAGCATCCCGGTATGCGGAGTTTAAGGCCATGGAAGCCCTCAAGTT
>JAIRLU010000212.1 GCA_031259215.1 Treponema sp.
TTGAGGGTAGGTCTTTGATTCAAGACCACCTGACGGCCTCCCCAGACATATTTTGCCAGGCCCTTCCGCGGTTTGTTCTCTTCCAATTGCAAGGCTAGGACATCTCCATGAACCACCGCGTTAAGCTGTTCTGCTATCAGCCTGCAATTACCTTCATAAGAAAAATAAATCACCCCTGTTCTCATGTTTCCCCCTTTATCAAGTACTATAGTCAACTATAATCAACATCCAATACCGGACACAGTATACTCATGGGCTTGTTCGACAAGCCGGTTGGGTGTCGCGGACTCAAGTTCGGATAACAAATCTTGAAACAGTGGCACCCTTCGTCCTTCTGGGGCCTGAACTTAGCCTTGTATCGCCTCGGTAAGCACATTCAAATCCGGGGGGATCCTCAGGGGAGATCCCGCGGCGTTTTGGGCAGAGACCACATCCTTAAGCCCATTGCCTGTTACCAGAGAAACCACCACCGCATCTTGGGGGATGAGACCCTGTTCCGCAAGCTTCTTCAGCCCTGCAGTACCGGTTACCCCTGCAGGTTCGCCAAAGATTCCGCTGGTAGCCCCTAAGAGCCGCATGGCTGCAAGGATTTCCTCATCTGAAACGTTCACTACTAGACCCTGAGATTCCCGGATTGCCCGGAGGGCCTTTTCACCGTTCCGAGGAACCCCCACCGCAATGCTGTCCGCCAGGGTGTTCTCCTCCATCCATGCAATGGGCGTACCCGTGGCAAAGGCCCGGTTCACTGGACAGCACCCCGAGGCCTGAACGCTGATGAGTTTAGGGAGGGTCTCAATGAAACCCAAGGCATAGAGGTCCTTGAATCCTTTCCATACCCCTGCAATGGTACAACCATCCCCCACTGAAACTGCCACGTAATCCGGGGCCTTGAACCCAAGCTGCTCTGCAATTTCCAGAGATACCGTCTTCTTTCCTTCCAAAAGATAGGGGTTGATCGCTGCATTGCGGTTATACCAGCCCCATTGCTCAATGGCCGCAGCAGAAAGCCGGAAAGTATCCTCATAGGTCCCTTGGACACAGATAACCTGGGCTCCGAAGATCAAGAGCTGGGTAACTTTACCCTGAGGCGCCCGCTCCGGTACAAAAATAACCGACTTAAGTCCCATAGCCGAAGCGTTACCTGCCAAGGACGAGGCGGCGTTACCTGTAGAAGAACAAGCCACCGTAGTCATCCCCGCATGAACCGCCCGGACCACTGCAATGGCAGAAGCCCGGTCCTTGAGACTAGCCGTGGGGTTAAGGCCGTCATCCTTGATATAGAGCCTGGTAAGTCCCAAAAGCTTCCCCAGTTTTTCTGCCCGATACAGAGGGGACCAGCCCACCCGCAAGGGACTGAGTGTACTTCCCTCAGCTATGGGAAGCAGCTCCAGATAACGCCACAGGGAATACTCCCGCCGGTTCATGAGCTTTTCCCGGGTCAACTGGGATTTGATATACCGGTAATCATAGATGATATCCAAGACCCCGCCGCATTTTGTACAGGTATAGGTAAGATCCCCTGCCTCCTGTTCTGCACCGCAAGTACTACACACCGCCCCGGTAATATTCTTTTCCTTGCCCATTTTTTGTCCATCCTTAACCGGGTTGCTCCAAAGGGAGGCGGCTTCAACTCTTGTGTTCTGTATGGCCTTGCAGCCGTCAACCCCTTCTTAGAGATGTCCCGTGTGCTTGATTAAAGACCTGCCAAGAGGCCGGTCTCTGCATTAAATGCCTTGATCAGGGCATCAATTTCGTTAACCTGGCTTTGCACTCCTTGGAAGGACCGTTCCTGGTGATACCACTGGTCTTCTAGGGCTTCTGCGGTCCGTCCCTGCTGCTCTACCCAGGTGAAGTACTTCAGATTATGTAACTGCTTACGATCGGTATAGGAAAGTTCCCGCATCGCATCGGTCCGGATCCCCTGTAAGCTCCGCCCGAAGTCCCGCGCCGCAGTACGGGTGTGGTATTCCCCGTATTCCTGCCGGAGCTCCTCAAGACGGGATCGGTACATCTCCACCGAATCGGTGAGCACAGTGGCCACCACCTCATGGGAAGAAAGTTCATAATACTTGGCAAACTTGATAGCGCACAGCATATTGGCAATACCGGAAATCCCCATGTAGGAAAGGGTCTCCACTTGTTCAGGGCTTAAGCCCACTTCTTCGACCAAGTAGGCTTTACCAGCCTCCTCGTTGAACAGCCGGAGCAGCGCGATGGGGTCAGCGTCGTCGATGGCAATAACCAGGTCGGTGTTCTTCACATTGTGCACCCAAGGCACATGCTTGTCGCCGATACCTTCGATCCGGTGCGCGCCGAATCCATTGTTGAGGAGGGTCGGACATTGCAGGGCCTCTCCCACGGCGATCTTACTCTGGGGGTACCGCTGCTTGAGATAATCTCCACTCCCCAGAGTACCGGCGGAACCGGAACTAAGACAGACCCCGGCAAAGGTATCTTCCGTCCCTTTGATACCCTCAAAGGCTTCGGCAATGGCGCTTCCGCTCACCTGGTAGTGCCAGAGGTAGTTCCCCATTTCCTCGAATTGATTAAAGATGAGCACATCCTTCCGGGTATCTTTCAGTTCATGGGTCTTATCAAAGATTTCCTTGACATTGGATTCGGTGCCTGGGGTGGCGATGATTTCCCCGGCAATGGTTTTAAGCCAATCAAACCGTTCCCGGCTCATACCTTCAGGGAGGATGGCCACTGAATCCACTGCCAAGAGCTTGGAATTGAAAGCCCCTCCTCGGCAGTAATTACCTGTGGAGGGCCAGACCGCTTTTTGGTTTGAGGCATCGAATTGTCCGGTTACCAGCCGGGGCACGAGGCAGCCGAAAGCAGCCCCTACCTTGTGGCAGCCCGTGGGAAAGAACTTGCCCACCATACAGATGATCCGGGCCTGCACCCCGGTGAGGCACTGGGGCAGTTCAATCATATTGGGCCTTCCGTAAAGCCCGCCTGAGGCTTTAGGCTCATTTTTCCAGCTTATCCTGAAGAGGTTCAGGGGATCCACATCCCACAACCCAATGGTTTTCAGCTTTTCCTTGATAGCCTCTGGGATCTGCCCAGGGTCTTGCATCTGCGTGAAGGTGGGGATGATAACCCCCTTCTCCTTCGCCTTACGAATGTTCTTTTCCAGAACCGGTTTATTAAGGGTCAAATCAATCATGACGATACTATGCTTCTCCTCCCTTAATTATTACGGTACTATGGTTTTCGGATTCTGTAAAGGATGGAATGGAGAGCATCTATTTTTGCTCTTAAGGATAACCCTTACGCGGAGACCTCGTTGCGAGGGTCGGGGCTTATCCCGGCAAAGTAATGGACGTAAGCAAACGGCTTAAAGCATACCAGGGATCTTCCCGTCGTTCTATCCGGATATGCAGCTCATAGTTTTTCTCAGAGATGATCCGTATGGTCTTTCCTATACAGTCCTGAATTACCTGAGAACCAATATCCGGGAAGAACTGGGGTTTTTGGGGAATAAAGAAGTAATAGGTCCCATCAAAATACACGCGGGCAATATGAGGCGGCACCGGTACGAGGAATATAAGAAAATCCGACTTTCCCCCCCCCAAGCTTAAAGAATGCCCCGCTTTAAGGATGTGCAGGTTCCGTCTACCTAAGGCGGTACTCTGATCCTTCACAAACAAGGATATCATCGGCGGTCCTTCAAAACCAGGCGATTCCGTACCATGGACCAGCATCCGGTTAGGAGCACCCTGCAGCCGCCTGGAGAGCAGCCCAATGATGATGAGGATAATCAACACCGCTAAAACCCCAAACCCGGTATTGAGGAAGGTAAGCTGGGACCCGACCCTTGAAACCTCAGAAGTAGTGAAAAGAGTACTTCCAGCCCCAGGTTCTTTCCTTGCCCTCTCGGGGGTTTCCTGAGGCTCTGCAGCATCTTGGCGCTCCGGTACGTTTTCCCAGGGTTCATGTACATCCAGGGGGGTCTCGACCGGTTCCTCAGTAAAAGGCAGGTTTGCATCTTCTTGGTCTGATGGGGCAAAGGAAAAACCTTCTGGGGGCAAGACCGATTCGGGCACAGGGGTTATGAAAGGGTCCGGTTCCGGGATAAGGATCGGCATTTGCAGTGCTGATACCGGTGGCGGTGGAGAAACCCGAGGGTCTGCCGGAACCGGGGTTTCAGGCGCGCTGGTTTGGGGCGATACCGATGCATGGGGAACCGGGATACGAGGAACCGTTGTCTGGGGCAGTACGGGGGCTCGGGTCTGAGGAGTTGGGGCAGGGGGCTGCGGGGCAGGCTGCACCAGCGTAAGCGCCGGACGAGGCCTACGGTTCATACCCTCTGGAACCTTAATGAACTCAAAACGAACCCCGCGCTGGCTCAAACGGTTCTGCATATCCGCCATGAGCTTTTGGAGACCTGGAGGATCTATACCGGGGGATCCTGGTGGCGGGTTATGATCCCCATCAGAGATTAACAGCATGGTCTTAGGTCTCCTCCCAGGCAGCGTAGAAACATAGCCCTCGGTATAGGCAAGGGCTCCTGCAATATCCGAATAGGGATCCAAAGGGTAGAGCAGCAGCATACGGCCGATGATGACTTCCAGATCTCCCTGCACTTCGATACGCCGGGAAACTTCCAACCGGGCCTTATCTGAAAACGAGATAAGATGAAAGGTATCTGCTAAACCTAAGAATTCTTGCAGTAGCGGTCCGGTTATAAAGGCGCTCACTTCTTGGTAAAACCCGCTCATACTGGATGAGGTATCCAAGAGCACTACCATATCCATAGGTCCCCTGAGGTTTCCACCGGAAGGATCCGCCTGGCCGAATAGTAAGAAAGCCATACATGAAAATAGGAAGGCAAATACTAGTTTCTTCATAGATACGGTACTACCTGTTTAATACTTAGGGGATATCTATCCTGTAATAAACCTCATGTCCTTATAATCAAGGAAAGAGGGCTTTCAAAAATCCTGGTGAACCCTGCCTTTTTGAAAGAGCCCTCCCCCTTAAAAAGATACAGCGGTAATTGATTCTACCATATATGAAACTTTCTCATCATGTATGGAAAAATCGAACTGTTCTCCCGGGGATTTATTTAAAAGGGTCCCCCCCAAGGGGGAAAGATAGGAAATAATCCTATTTTCCGGATCCGATTCCCAGGGACCGAGGATGGTATACTCCTCTCTTGCACCGTTGGCGCTGTTTACCAAGGTAACCCTGGTCCCGAAGGATACCCGATTCGTATTGATCGTACCTGGATCAAAGAGCTGGGCCCGTTCAATTTCGTCTTTGAGTTTTGCCACCGTGGCATTGAGGATCTCCTGTTTTTCCTTGGCCGCCTTGTACTCCGCATTCTCCCGGAGATCCCCTAGGGAGAGGGCAAAGGCGATTTCCTTGGAATTGGTCGGGACTTCCACTTCCATGATATGGGCCAATTGCCGCTGTTTTTCCTCATACATCGCGGAAGTAACCATGAGTCCCCGGGTAACCACCGTCTTTTCCACATCCCCGAAGAATCTGAAGTTCGGGTATTTATCCAGAATACGGCTTCGTAATTTGAACTTGTCCGTAGGATCCAGGTACTTCACATCACTAATGAAGGTGTATATCCGGATGATGGTATCCGGATCCGCGGCGTCGATAAGGGTATTGAGGATTCCCTCCTTAAATAAGAGGGTATACACCTGTTTGTTGATCTTCCGGTTTTCTGCGGTATCCCGGTGATTTTCTATGTCCCGGTAGGTAATATCCATAATATGAATGAGGGTGATGAGCTGTTTTTCCTCAGCAATACCCGCCTTTTTGAACCACGAGGTTTCCTTGCTGTTTTTGAAGAGCCATACTACCGCTTCTTTAGAATCCCGATAGTTTTCAAAACAGCTTACCACCATGGATACGAGCTTGGCTTCATACCCCTCTTTCTCGAGGTTCATGATGATGGAATTGCACAGGGCATAGGGAAATAATTGCACATACTCATCCGCCCATTGGGGTATAAAGAGTTTGATATGATGCAGGAAGGCCTCTTTTAATTTAGTATCCTTCAGATTTGAAAACAGCATCGGTATATCCTCGATAGCATTAAAAATATCCAGGAAATTCAGGGATAAGGCTGTCCCGAGATGGGGATAGGTACCTATCAGGTCCTTTACCAAGAGGTAGGAAGCCACTACCTGCTCATTAATCTGACCGGGAGACCGGAGATATCCGGTAAAATAGGCGAGCATTTCCGTAAAGTATTCCGAATCCAGTTCTACATCTTTTTGGGCCACATAGTTCCGGAGGGTCTCCACCCGGTCAAAGAAATTCCGTTCCGCTTTAAACTCGTTAAAGAGTTTTTCCTCAATGCTGATAGGCCGTTCCCGGACCGTATAGATATCAATGTTTTCAGGACTGACCCCGAAAGAAGGGTCTGTTTTGAGAATCTCCCGGGATTTGGAGCTCCAGGTGGTCCATTCCCCTAGGGAAAGCACCGAAGGCACCAGTTCCCCTTTAATCCGCTTAATGTCGCAGGCATTATCAAAGCTCTTGATCACGATTTTGAGGGCCCAAGCAAAGTCGTTTTTGATCCGCTCGTGGAGTTTTTCTTTTTTCTGGGTGGCCTTCAAAACCCAGATATGATTTTTCGACAGGGTTTGCAGGGCATTAATCGCCATTTTAAGGGACATAGCATGTTCCCGCTTCTTGGCAAAATCAATGACGATCTCGTCGCCCTTGACACTGGCGATGCGCCCCACCCCCCAGGTTCGGTGATAGACGAAGTTACCCTTATCAAAGGCAATATGTTTCTCAAAGTCCGTGATGGCTTCATGGATATTACGCCAATGTTGGGAAAGATTGGAGACCCGGATATATTCTTCTAACTGGCTATGCTGGGCGTATTTCTTTCTGAAACAGTCAATGATCTCTTTCCGGGCCTGGTTATCCCGTTCATCGTATTGCAGGATCAGTTTTAAGATGCTGATGGCGGTGTTGATATCATCCCGCTTCCTACAGGAGGCGTACACATCCTGCAGGAGCAGCACCGCTTTATCCTCGCTGATGTTTCGGGCGATCTTCTTCTCCACATGGAGAAAGAAATCAATATCCTCTGGGCAATACCCCAAGAGTTTCTCCCAAATCTCCTTGACATTGGTAAAGAGCTGTTTATTAATGTACCGGTGCAGGGCTTTTTTATAGTAATCCACGGCATTTTCGGTATTTCCCTGGGCTTCAAAATGTTCCCCCAAGGATTTGGCGATATCCGCCTCTTCCAGATCCACTTTAACGAGGCGTTCCCAAATACCATAAATGGCGTCTTCCTGGTTCTCGTTCTTATAACAGTCTATCAGGGTGCGAAGGGCGAACTTGGATTCACCGTAATCCAGAATCCGGTCACAGAGGTACCGGACGATACTCCATTTATGGTTGTCCACAAAAATGGTTACCAGATTGATCAAGGCTGCATCATCAATGATCTGCCGGGAGAGGGCAATCATTCCTGAAAGATAGAGGGCGATGATGCTGTTTTTGGTATGCACCAGATGTTCATCGCAGTTCTTCTTAAGGTCATCATATACGCGTGCTTCCAGCGCCTCTTTCAGGATAAGATCCAACTCCTTGAACTGGTTAGTAGAATAATTACTGAGGGTGGCTCGGGTCCACTTTTCTTCATTCAGCATTTCCTGTACGTTTTTAAGGAGAGCTTCAGACATCTCATAACTCCTCGCCCTAGGGGCACTACAATCAAGCCTGGAGCACTTCTGCTCCATATATACATACCACCTACGGCTTTTTCAAAATATCAGATGGTGAAAAAGCGCGCTTAGATGGATAAGGAAAACCCAATGCGCTCGGGTTTTCCAGATCTTTTTCAAAACCAAGCTTTGTTTTGAAAAAGCCTCATATTATAAATGGAAAATTGACCATTGCTTCCACCTATCCTTAATTCCGGTACCGTTCATATATCCCCGGATCCATGACTTTGATCTTGAGCATAGTCTCTTCAATCACGCTGGTATCTTCCCGTACATGCTCATAGTGATCGATAAGCCAAAAATACCGGTTAATAAGCCGAGGCTTAAGGAGCATGGTGGTATCCTGCGGGTTCCGTAGTTCATTTTCCAGCATAAAAATAGATTGTTTCAATCTGCCCAGCTCCACCTGTTTCAACACCCGTTTAACCGAAAATACCCCCAAAAGACACCCGTAGATCGGGATCCATTCGGCAAGCTCTGCCCCCTCATAACCCAGTTCCTTGACCCAATCCCGAAGCCGGATGATCATCTCCGATTCCATAGACCGCAGATCAATGCCTTGGGGATCCAGAAAAAAGGCTTCCCGGAACAGCACCTTGGCAGCTCTGGTTTCGTTTAAGAGGGCATTGACATCCGCCAGTTCCGAAAGGGTTTCTCCATCCTCCCGTTTAAACCGGGCCGCCTGTTCCAGATACTTAATCGCCAGATCATAGTTCCCCACCCCCTTATAACAGCGGCCCACTTGCAACAGGAGGCCCGGATCATGTTGGTTGATCCCGTCTCCCAGTACATTCTGAAAAGATTGGAGGGCAGTAGAAAAAACAAAACGCCGCAGCGCATACTGACAAGGGTCATAGGCATCACCAATACGATCCAGAAAGATATAAAAGGATTTCCATTGGGAAAGGATAAACCCCCCTCGTTCATAGGGATCCGGGAATTCCGATAGCCGCTTGATCCGATCCAGCCACCAGTTAAGGCACTTTAAGGCGTAGACTACTTCTGGATGCTCAAAATCAAGCTTAAGGGCTTCCTCCAACAGCTTGAGGGCTGAAGCTGCGTCAGAGACTTTCAGGCTGTCATAGGCTTTCTGAATGAGCCCCGGTACTGATGTTTCTGTATTCATGGTTTGAACAATTTCATCGCCATCTGCTCGTTCATATTGTTTGGATTTTTCCTTCTCTATATAACCATATATAAAAAATATACAACAAACCGATCTGTTGAAACATAACCCTTGTATTATACCATTCGGAATATATTTTTCAAGAGGTGTATACTTAAACCCGCAAGGATGCAGCCTGCACCTACAAGAAACCTGCACCGAAGGCCGGTTACCGGCCTCGGTTTAACCCCGGCAAGGCAACCTTTACCCCTCTATATGGATTTAAAGTAAATTTAAGGCTGTTTACCTACTGTTAGCCCTGCCTGTTACCATGCTTGTTTTACCAGCAGTAGGCTTTACAGGCTCTTGATGATCGCTTCCGCAGCAGAGCGGCCTTCCGCAATAGCCCGCACCACCAAACTCGCCCCATTCCGCGCATCCCCGGCGGCCCAGACTTTGGGGTTTGAGGTGTGGAAGCTGCCCCGGGTACGGATATTGCCCCGTTCATCAAGCTCAAGGCCGAAGTCCTTCACCAGGCCCTCTTGTACTACGTGGGTAAAGCCCATAGCCAGCAGCACCAGGTCCGCACCGATCTCAAAATCCGAACCGGGAATCTCCATCATGACTGGTCTGCCTTGCTGATTCGTCCAGTTTACCTTAACCGCATGGATAGCTTCCACTTTCCCGCCTCGGCCTATAAAGGCTTTGGTATTGACCCACCAGAGCCGCTCCCCTCCTTCTTGATGGGAACTGGAAGTTTTAAGCACCCGCGGCCAAAGGGGCCAGGGTTCCTCAGGAGGACGATGCTCTGGCGGTTTGGGGAGCACCTCGATTTGGGTTACCCGCAAGGCCCCCTGCCGGTTAGCAGTGCCCACGCAGTCCGAACCGGTGTCCCCGCCGCCTATAACCACCACCCGTTTCCCATAAGCGGTAATGGGTTCAAGGCCTCCGGCCTCCCCGGCGAGGCTGCGATTTTGGAGGGACAGGTAATCCAGGGCCTGCACAATACCGGTATTTTCCCGGCCTGGAACGATGATGTCCCGAGGCTCCCGGGCGCCGATGGTAAGGAGCACCAGATCGTAGGAAGCTTCCAAGGTTTGCGCTTCGATCACCGGGATCGCTTCGACAGCGGTTCCAAAACCGTACCGGCCTGAACCTACCGGGGCATTGGTTTTAAAGGTGATCCCTTCGGCTTCCATGAGCTGAATGCGCCGGTCGATAAAGCTCTTATCCAGCTTGAAATCTGGAATGCCATACCGCAGATACCCCCCGAGCTTCCGGTCCGCTTCGTAGACCGTAACGGAAAAGCCCGCCCGATTAAGGTAATAAGCCGCAGCAAGCCCGGAAGGTCCTGCGCCCAGGATGGCCACCTTTTTCCCGTTCCGCTTCCGGGGAGGCCGGGGGATGACCAGCCCCAGGGCAAAGGCCCGTTCAATGATCGCCAGCTCATTCTGCCGGATCGTTACGGGATCATCATTAGCGCCAAGCACACAAGAAGCCTCACAAAGGGCCGGGCATACCCGGCCGGTGAACTCCGGGAAGGGGTTACAGTCTTCAAGCAAGGCCCAGGCCCCAGACCAGTCCCCCCGGTACAAGCGATCCTGCCATTCAGGCATCACATTGGAGATCGGACAGGCCCAATGGCAAAAGGGTACACCGCAATCCATACAGCGGGCTGCTTGATCCTGCCGTTCATCCTCTGGGAGCGCTACTTCTACTTCACTGTAATCATTGACTCGTTCCTCTACGGGCCGGTACCCAGAAACCTTCCTCCGTATCTTTAAAAAGCCCTTGGGATCACCCATATTTCTCTCCTCTCTTATGACCTTACCATCAAGGGGCATGAGGGTCAAGAGAACGCGTTGGCTCATGTAAAATCTAACCATAGGGACACCCTCTATCCAGACTGAGTCTGGAGGAACAAATGGACTTTACCCTGACAAAGAAAAAAAGATTGCGGCGCAGTTCGCTCCTCCCTACCGGCAGGCCGGAACAGGTGAAAAATCACGAATCCTGGAGGAGCATCTCGCCCTCTCAGGCAGCAAAAGCCGAAAATACGGGATATTCAAGCGTAACCGCGTCGAAAAACCACTGCTTCAGACACTGAACGACCAGGCCCTTACGCTTAAGCTCGTCGAACAAAGCCGGAAAAAACGGGTCTACCAGCCGTGTTATGACTCCCCAGTCGCCGCTAGGCTCGAATTGTTGTGGAAACACTTCAACGACCCGGCGGAAAATGGTTTGCCCCCTTCCTCAGGCAGCACCTTGACCTCATCAGGCTGAGAGAACAATACCATAGGCCCGATACGGTCGCCGACAAACTCAAAAAAATCAGCCCCCCACCATGGACCGGCTCCTGCGAAAG
>JAIRLU010000220.1 GCA_031259215.1 Treponema sp.
CAGCGTTGGCAATACCGCCTCAATCCGTGTTTGTATTGCTAATACATCTATGTTATTCATAGAAATCATTATAATGCTTATTTTTTATATGTCAAGGTTATTTCATAACAATCCCTAAGAACGCCACGCATGGGAGCGTGAGGAGCCTTGCAAAACAGGTCGGCATAGGCAAGAGTACGGTAAACCGTATCCTGCGGGAACGGGGGATACACCCGCATGTGACGGAGACATTCCAGGGTAGCAGCGATGAAAAGGGTGAAGAAAAACTAAGAGACCTGGTCGGTCTGTATATGAATCCGCCCGATAAGGCGATACTTCTCTGTGTGGAGGAGAAATCCCCGATACCGGCTTTAGAAAGGACATCGCCCTTGCTGCCCCTGAGGGAGAACCTGCCCGCACGTCAGACCGCTGATTATGAGCGGCCCGGGAGGACGACTTTATTTGCGGCGCTAACTGGGGAAGGGCTAGGGAAATGCAAGGATCCTCCTAAAGTGAGAAGACTAGAGGGCATTTGTGAAAATAGTTGCTACCAGAGGTGAGGCGGGGAAGAGGCTGCATAGCATAGCGGATACTTATTCCACGCCTACAACGAAGAAAGTGAAAGCATCGCTTGCAAGCGTTCCCGGGAGATTTCAGACCCCTTTTATTCCGAGGCATTCGTCGTGGCTGCATTTGGTAGAGCGGTGGTTTGCCGAGATAACGAACAAGAGGATAAGGCGAGGGAGTTGAGGCAGTGTTAAAGCATTAGTGAGGGCCATAGGGGAGTATAGTAAAAACTGGAACAAAGACAGCAAACCATTCACCTGGACAAAATCTGCTGATGGTATATTCACGGTATACATAAAATCAAAACCGTATATTCAAATTCACTAGTGTCCAAAATAGGAACAGATATTACCATACGAACTCCTGCTGAACTGATGGAGTTATCAGCAATTTTCCAGGAGGCGATGGATCGATCAGCTATTCAAAAAGATTGATCCTTTGAAACAACATCGTTTTGATAATGGAAATAAAATTAGTAAATGACACCGCCATATTTTTTGTCCGCACCTTCAGAAGATAGAATAACAGATATACTATGAGCCCTATCCAGATTTTGGTCATTACCGCATTTTTTGAGTTCCCCTAGAATCCTTTTACAGTTGAATAAAAATCATTATCATATTTAAATACATTTTTTTGCTCCTATGCAATTAAAATTATTGCATATTTCATAATTCAAAAAAGCGTATCTGTTTCTTGTACTGGTTTTATATTGTCAATGTTGTTTCTTTTACTTTGATATTGAATTACATGATTTACAAATAATGATTTATCAATACAGTAATACGTATTAGTGCCAGTAATGATTGGGATAAAATTGATAAATTCTGGGCCGCTACATAAATCTAATATTTTGGAACTGGAATAATTGTTAAATATTATCATCTCATATTGTTTCCATTGAAGAATATATTGATTTTCATAAGATTCAACGAATAATTCCGCTAATTTTGATATATAATTGCTATTTTTTGTTTCTTCAAGAAAATTATAATAATTCAAGAAATACTTTGACGCATTTAATAATATATTTTGTTCGTTTGCATTCAATTTATTTGAATAATGATCCATGAGATATTTAATGGATTCTGTCTCGAAAATTGTAAAATGATAATTTGATATTAATTCGGGAAATATGGTTAATGGAATATTACTATTTCTTAAAAACTTAAATCAAATCCCCTCATTACTAACATATCATTTATTATTTTCGTGTCAATCGTCATTCTATCCATAATAGTCTCCTCCAATATTACATTGTTGTAATATATTCTACAAAAAGTCAAGCAATTATTGCGCATAACCCCCTATATACGCATCCCCTGGATCGATACAACCTTCCGCAGCCAGTAGTACGCAAAAACTTTCGTGATACATACCCGGAGTGGGTATAGTACGCAAGAAGTTTCACAGTATATCGCTATGGGAAAATATAGCGCATAGGGAGGCTAACTGTCGGGGCTTGGGATACATAGGGCGTTCCGGCGAGCAGCATGGGTGTAGCGCCCGGTGGTGCGTATGGAGCTATGGCCCAGAAGGTTTTAGATGTAGCGTATGTCGGTGCCGTTTTCCAAAAGGTGGGTCGCAAAAGAGTGCCGCAGACCTGTCCGGCGCATAGGCTTTGAGTAGGTTCTCCGCTTCTTCCGGTACTCTTGCCAGATCCCCGCCTTTAACCAGATCCATGACGATAACCGGTTTTCCCTGTTTGACGCAGATTTCGTAACACCGGCGCGATTGTATGGCGGCGCTATCCCAATCCGCATCGTTCAGTTGCAGTTGAACGAATTCCGTCTCCGGGTGCGCCGCCAGTATGGTATCCAGGAAGGCGTTGGAATTTTTGGCAAAAAACCTGGGCATATCTCCTACCTCGGTTAAACACGCGCAGATTGCTGCACAGGAAGTACCTCCTGAAATTAGTGATGAAGTCAAAAAGAACCGGATGGCGATCAATAAGGCATACAAACTGACCAAAGGAAAACCGGATAATCCCGCAAAAGTTATACCGGAAACGGACAAAGAAAATATTGACCGTGAATATGACAGGACTTCAGTTTCCGGTGAGGCGGATCAACCAATGGAATGTCCGGTGGAACCAGACAATGACCGTCTTGAACAACTGGAATTATGGGTCCACTGGGAAAATCTCAATATCCCTCGGGAAATGATTTAAAGCTTGAGGCGGCCAGCCCCTGCAAAAACGCAACAGTTCACATTTTTTTTGGAGACTTGTGTCGGACTGAAGTCAACGAGAACCAACTGGGTTATCGAACAAGTCCAATGAACGGTATGCGTCCATTTTTCACCAAGAAACACATCGGCTAAACGGTCGGCAGACTTTTTTATTGTTGTCGAACTCATGTTATTATACGTTTTATTAGATACATATACTCTTTTGCGCTGCCATAGATAACAGCGTTAAGCCTGTTTTGGGGGAATTCAGAGACTTTTCATCACATCAGAGATAGAGATCCGCACTGACCGAATGTTGAAAAGGGCTCATGCAATTTTGAATTTCGCCACTTCCCTCACCAGCACATCAATACTTTCTTTATTCTCCCCGCTGATGGTATTAACCCTGTTTACCGCCACATTAATCTGATCCGCCCCTGTGGCCATTTCGTTCATCCCGTTGCTTATCTCCTGGGTCATCACTTCCAGATTCTTGCTTTCCTTAATGACCTGTTTGCTCCCCTCAAGCATTTCCGTGGAACCATCCTTGACCTTTTGGGTCAGTTCGTGCAATTGCTCTACCGCCTCCAGAATCTGCTTGCTTCCCACTCCCTGTTCTTCCATGGCATTGCGGATATTTTCCTCCTGATCCGATACAGTCCTGACGCCGCTGTCTATGGCTTCAAACTTGTTGAGGACGCTTTCGGTGGACTTGGTTATCTTGTCGATGGAATCTTTGATCTTCTTAAGTACCGTAGAAATGGTCTTGGACTGTTCTCCGGAATTTTCCGCCAGTTTACGAATCTCATCTGCCACCACCGCAAAGCCTTTGCCCGCTTCCCCGGCGTGGGCCGCCTCAATCGCCGCGTTCATGGACAAAAGATTCGTCTGGCTGGAGATGTTTTCCATCACCGCATTGATCTCCAAAAGCCCCTCGGATTCCCGGGCGATCTCCTGAATATCCGCTGCCACTTCTGTCAGGCCGGAACGGCCTACCTCGGAGGCTTCCATCAATTCTTTGACATTGCCTGAGTTCTTTACCAGGGTTTGGGTAACGGACTGGACATTAGCCAGCATCTCCTCGATGGCCGACGAAGATTGGGATACACCGGCGCTTTGATTGTCTACATGACCTTTCAGTTTATCAATGTTTACGGTGATCTGTTCCATCATCGCATTGGTTTCTGTTACCGAAGCGGATTGATTAATTATCCGCCCCTTGATGCTCTGGATATTTGCGGTAATTTCATTAATCGCTGCGGCGGTTTCGGTCATATTGCCGGCGAGTTCGTTTCCGACATCAAAAAGTTTGACGGATTGATTCTTAATGGTCATCACGAGGTTTTTAACCTTATCCAAGGTTCCGTTAAAGACGACGGCCATATCGCCGATTTCATCTTTGCGATGTATATCCAACTGCTGAGTCAAATCCCCGTCCCCAACAGCAGTAAAGATTTTCATCACATACTTGAGGGGATTGCTGATGGAACGGGCAATCATAAAGGCCGCGGCCGCTATGACGAGGAGCATTACCACGCTTATGATGATACTCAGATGGAGCATCCGTAAAACCGGCGCATTGATGACCGTATGGGGTATCCCCATTGCCAGCGCCCAGGGGGTAGCTGTTTTTCCTACAGGAATAGGGGTACAGAAGATATCATACCTGGCTTCCACGCCGTCGGTAATGACGACGGTTGGGAACTTAATCCGGGTCCCCGATTGTACGGCCTGTATAAAATCCGATAATCTATCCCCTGCCATATCCATTTCCGTAACGCTCATGGATTTTCCAAGCCGGGAAGGATCGAAATGTCCCGTAACAAGTCCCCCGTTGCTAAAGACCGCCGCTACGCTGCCTTCGTAGGGCCTGATGGCGGTTACTAACTCTTGAATTCTGGACAGGGCAATATCTACACCCGCGACGCCGACGACCTGGCCGTTCTTTTTTATCGGGACTACAAGAGAGGTAATCAGCGTATTGGTTCCGTTGACGGTATAAAAATACGGTTCTATCACGGTTTCATTCCCGGTCCGCAGGGGAATGAGGTAAAAGTCGCCGACCCCGCTCACCGTGTAATCCACCAACATGTCCAGCTCGGCGCCGTTATTGGTTCGGAGCCAGTAGGGGATGAACCTGCCCGTTTGATCCGTCCCCGGGGTATTGGCATAAAAGGCGTCAAGGCCGTCCAGCGCGTTTGGCTCCCAGCATGCCCAGGTAGAGGTTATTTCCGGGTTTGATTCGGCCAGTTGTTCAAGCAGGATGTTGTAGAATGAACGCCGCTGTTCAGGCGCTATCTTTTCATAGGCTTCCATCGACTGCGCCAGGGATCGGGCAATGGAAAAACAAGATTCCAGCCATAATCCAAGCTGACTGGCCTCATGGTTTGCCAAATTATTCAGCTCGCGGTCAGTCAGTACCGTAATTTGCTTTTGGGAACTGTACAAAATAGTTCCCAAGAGAATACCGATTCCCGAAAGAATAAGGGTAATAATCATAAGGACAAGTTTATTACCTATTTTCATAGCTCACCTCCTGTGATTAATTAAAGCCTTTTTCAAACACGGTTAGTTTTAGAACTATCTCACTATATTACATTATCCTGGGATATGGAAGTGGCTTTCCCCAAAAAATATCCCAGAGCAAGTTCTTGGGTTATGTATGGAACTGACCATTAACCATGTCAAGGAGCAGCTTGAGCAGATGGAGAAACTGCGGCGCGCGCTATGCCCACGGGGATGCCGCCATTATAGGGGTACCGGATGGCTTCATTCCCCGGGAGGTGGTAGTGTAACCGTACCCTGCTGGGAGTTCCTTTTTTCTAAAGGTAAAATTACAGTGGACTTGTTCGAGAATCCGGTTGATTCTCGAACAAGTCTCCAAAAAACGTGGATTTCTTAATAAAGTTCACGTTTTTTATCGTTTTTTAAGCGGAAGTTGTTCGGAAACAGAGGTTTCCGAACAACTGTACTATTTAACGGCCATGGCATTCATTATGTCCATGTGCATGTCTTTTGTACTGGTAGTCATTAATGTGGGGTTGAATGGGCATTTTGTGATACCCTGGTTAATAGGCCGGCTCATTGGATGTATCGTCTCTCTTCCGCGGTCTTTTCTTCTGCCTCCGGTACTGCAAAAAATAACGGTCTCGTTAAAGCTTTAAAATCTGTTCCCGTTGTACGTTGACCGAACTCGCAAACCCAGCAGCACCATGACCTACCCGAGGCGAGGACCCTTTCCGGCTAATCCTTTCTCGGTGTATGATACATCTTATGGATACCGGCGCTGCACTCGCAACCATTCTGGAAAGTCCTGAATTTGCCCCGCATATCGTGGAATCACGGCTCCTCCCCGCTACGGAAGGCGCCTATGTGCCCTTTCCGCCGGAGTTGGACAAGCGTATTGCCCGGGCCCTGCAAAACAGAGGTATTTCCCGGCTCTATACCCACCAGCGAGAGGTCTGGGAACACCTGGGCCAGGGTCGGCATGTGGTAGTGGTTACCCCCACCGCATCGGGGAAGACCCTCTGTTATAACCTGCCGGTGCTCCAGTCTCTCCTGCAGGATCCAAGCGCCCGGGCCCTCTATCTGTTCCCTACCAAGGCCCTGTCCCAAGATCAGCAGTCGGAACTCAACGAACTGGTGGATCCTGCCCCTGCCCCATTCTCCCAGGCGAAACTCCCCATCCAGGTTGCAACGTATGACGGAGATACCCCGGATTCCTTAAGGATCAAGGCCCGGAATTCAGGGCGGATCATCATCTCCAACCCGGATATGCTCCATACCGGGATTCTGCCGAATCATCCTAAGTGGATCTCGTTTTTTTCCTGCCTCAAGTACCTTATTATCGACGAGGCCCATACCTACCGGGGGATCCTGGGAAGTCATGTGGCGAATTTGATCCGGAGGCTCCAGCGTATTACCCGGTTTTACGGTGCATCTCCCCAGGTCATCCTCTGTTCCGCTACTATTGCCAACCCCCGGGAACTCGGGGAAGCCCTCATTGGTCAAGAACTTGCCCTGGTTGACCAGAACGGCGCCCCTCGAGGGGAAAAGTGGATCCTCCTCTACAACCCGCCTCTGGTGGATGAAATCCAAGGAATCCGTCGCAGTGTGGTCACAGAAAGCCGTCGCTGGATGCTGGCCCTTCTTCGAAAGGGGATTAAAACCATCCTCTTTGCCCGTTCCCGGATCAAAACCGAAGTGGCCGCTGCGTATGTAAATGAAGATGTGGCCAATATCTATACGGATAATTCCCGGATTAAGGTGGAAGCCTACCGGGGAGGCTTATTACCCAATGAACGACGGGAGATAGAACGAGGCCTCCGGGAAGGGAGCATCCACGGGGTGGTTTCCACCAATGCCTTGGAACTGGGTATTGATATTGGCGGTCTGGATGCCTCGGTGGTGGCTGGGTTCCCCGGTTCTTTTCATGGATTTTGGCAGCAATCAGGCCGGGCAGGAAGGCGCGGAGGGACATCGGTGTCGGTTTTTGTAGCCTCATCGTCGCCCCTGGACCAATTCATCATGCATGATCCAACCTGGTTTTGGAAAAAAGGGGTAGAGGAAGCCCGGCTTGACCCGGATAATCCCTACATCTTCATGGACCATCTAAAATGCGCTGCCTTTGAGCTTCCCTTCCAAGACGAGGCCCTTGAGCATGGAACTGACCCCTTTGGCGCTGAGGCAGTAGCGGGCCTGGCCTTATTGGAAGAAGCAGGTATCCTGCGGCACACCCAGGGGAAGTGGTATTGGACAGACCGTTCTTTTCCTGCAGAAGGGATCAGCCTCCGATCCGCGGCAACCGACAATGTGGTGATCCTGGATGTCAGTCAGGGGGCTTATCGGGTTATTGGGGAAATGGACCGTCCCAGCGCCAAGGAACTGATCTTTACCCACGGGGTTTACATCCATCGGGGACGGCAGTACCTGGTGGAATCTCTGGATATAGCCAACCGAAAATGCCTGGTCCGGGAAGCGGAGGTGAACTATTTTACCGATGCCCTGGTAAGGACCGACATCAAGGTCTTATCGGAAGATGCTTTTTCGCCGTGTGTTCTTTTCGTTCCTCCAAAAGGAAAGGTGCCCAGCAGGGAGCTACTCCTTGCCCACGCCTGTCTGGGAGATGTGCTGGTCCGGTCCCAGGTTACGAAGTTCAAGAAAATTCGTTTCCATACCCATGAGAACATCGGGTACGGGGACATAGACCTTCCTGAAGAGGAAATTCAGACCAGAGCGTTAATGCTGCTTTTTGGAGGTACTACTGAAGGGGGTAAGGCCCTTGCAGGGCTGGATGAAGCAGCAGTCGCTTCGATCTTGGCAGGGATGGGAACCCTGATAAAACAGATCGCCCCGGTGTTCCTCTTATGCGATAGCCGGGATATTGGGGTGGCTGAACGGGTTCGGGACCCTCATTTTGGGATCCCCGGGCTGTTTATTTATGACAAGTACCCCGGCGGTACGGGCCTTGCAGAAGCGCTCTCCCCACAGACCGAAACCCTCTTCAGGGGGATTTATCAGGTAGTGGAACGCTGCCCTTGTAAAACCGGTTGCCCTTCTTGTGTTGGTCCTGGAGGGAATAAACCGGGAACCAAGATGTTTCTCCAGGTCCTCAGCCAAAGGGAGCCTGGCTAAACCGGTCAGGTTTATCTGGCCTTCTGCCTGCCCAGCATAGAAAATTATAGAAAACTATGAAAAGATAGGGTAGGTATGGGAAACTTAAAGCTTCGTTTACAGCGTATCAGGAAGGTGGGAAAGCCCCATGCCTGTGAACCTTTTAGTTCCGTTGCAAAAGACCCGGAGTTCTTTGGTACAGAGTGGGTCTCTGGGGGCTTTCAGGTGCTCACCCGTTCTGTGGTACTCGATCCGCCGCTGATCCTGCCTCCTTCTTTACCTTCCGCACTGCCTATACTGGTTCCAGACCTTTTTCATGTTATTGCAGACCAGGGTACCCTCAGTCCAGAGACCCTCGTCTTCTTGGATCTTGAAACTACCGGCCTTTCCGGTGGAGCTGGGACTACGGCATTTCTCGGCGCTCTGGGACGTTTTGTACCTACCCAGCATACTGCCAAGCAGAACCCCGGATCCGGCCTGTACCAGCTCCAGGTGGACCAGTACCTCCTTTTGGATTATCCTGGAGAACCGGATTTCCTGGCTGCGCTGCTCAGGGGCTGGTATGTTTCCGGTAAGCCCCGTGTACTGGTAAGTTACAACGGCAAATGTTTTGACCTTCCCCTCTTAAAGACCCGGTGCCTCATGAACCAGGTGCCCTTGCCTCGGTATTATCATGCGGATCTGCTCCACCCAGCGCGGTGGCTTTGGAAAGGATGCCTTCCAGACTGTTCCCAAGGATCCATCGAATCCCGAATCGGGCTTACGCGGATCCGGGATCTGCCCGGAGCTTTAGCGCCGGAAATCTGGTTTTCTTTTCTTAAATCCGGAGAACCCCAAGACCTGCTCAGGGTTTGTGAGCACAATCAACGGGATATTTTAGGGCTGGCCTCCATTTTTACGGCCCTGACCCATATTGCCGCGTCTCCCCTGGGAGTTGTAGCAACGTACCGGTACAACCTTGAAAATGCGGCTTTACGCTGGAGAGAAGCGCTTAAACAGGGAAAACACCCCTGGGAGGCAGCGGTACAAGAAACGGGAAGTGCGCTTTTAAAAGCCGCAGCTACCCAGGCCTATCCCCGAGCAGCCTTGGTTGCAGCTTTAGATCTCATGGAGCAAGGCCGCTATGAAGCTGGGCGGAACCAGCTTCGGGAACTGACCAAGGGTAGGTATCCGAATACGTTCAAGATCGCTGCGTACCGGGCCTTGGCCCTTGATGCAGAATGGCGGTTACAGGATATCCCTGGGGCTTTAGCGTATGTGGAGGCTGCCTTGAGCCTCGGGGAACTGCGGGAACCGGTGAGCCAGGCTTTCCAGCACCGCCGGGAACGGCTGTTGGGCAAAAAGAAAGATCCCTCTTGCCCTGTTTAAAGCCCTCTAAAAACCGCACTTATAAGGAAACAGCCCTGCAATTACGCGAATTAATGCACGGTATCCGAATACTTCCTGAACATGAGCGTTTCTTCGCAGACCCTTAGTATTTCATCGAACTCACGTTAATCAGTACTTCCTTACTGCCTACACAATGAGCAGCCTGGCAGTTTACGCTTGGGCATGGCATTAGAGGTCTCCTAAAGAAAAGTCCCCGATTATCTTGTATCCTTTGCCATCCCGAATTACGTCAAGCTGCCTATCCGGGAAATAGCTCGGCAGCTTGTCCCGGATGATCGCTGCCGCAGCCTCCATGAAGATTTCAAGCTGCTCTGGAGGAACTCTCTCCAGAGTGGCAACCCGACAGGAAACGAGATACCCCCGGCCCTGCTGGGAACCGATGCCCAGGGTAAAATCCGGGGCTATCTCGAATAGACCGTCCATTTCAGGATTAGTAGTTTCCTTCCGTTTTGGCCGGTTGGGATGTAAGGGAAAACAATCCCCCCATCGGGATTCTAAGACTTCATCAACCTCATGGAACAGTGCTTCCAAGGTATCTGTAAAGACCTTCAGTTTTGGATGCATACTCATCAATTATACCCTTACAATGGTATGTAGGTTTTTTATTTTCTCTGTTTTATGCTATACCGTGAACTAAACAGGATGGATCCAGCCCTTTGTCTTTTAGCAGCTATAACCATCATTGGACTAACTACCACTGTATTAAATGTACTATTTATCAGTAGTTCATAGCAACAAAACGAAACCATCCCATCATACCCAGTCAAGACCATTCCCCAAGGATCCCTTTAGTTATGGATGGAAGGGAATCAGAATTAATTGATAAAGGAACTTGTTCCAAAAACTGAAGTTTTGGAACAGCCTCAACGTATTGACACATAGTATAGGACTTGAAACGGATAATAGAGTTGTTCGAGAACCAACCGGGTTCTTGAACAAGTCCAATGAAAAAAGGGGGCTTAAAAAATATGCAAAAAGAAGTGGAATTAATGATACCGCAAGGTAGAAATCCTGAAGAGATACTGTTAATACTGAATTCCTATGTAAAAATATGAAGCAATAAAGAGACCTATTCATGAAGAACTTATACAAAAGTATACTAAAGAAAATAAGGAATAATTTTATAAAAGACCTATAAGAAAAGCAGGGTACCCCCGCCGTCTATGGCGTGCCGCTCCGTTGTAAAGGCCTCGGCCTCCACAACGGAACGGGTCTCCGCTATGCTTCATCGCTCACACAAAAAACGCTGCCCCTTGTACCCATCCTAGGTTGTTACGCAACGCTTATTCAGGGTCCCCATGTCATTACCGCGCTTATACGAAATCCAGTAAAGTCCACATGGGTTCCTAGAAAATCGCAATCACACTGCCCCCCCAAGTCTTGGTGATATAATCCTTAACCTTCTGGGAACGGAGGGCCTGGGATAGGGCTTCTATGCGCGGATCCTTTTCATTGCCCTTTTTTACGACCACAATATTAACATAGGGAGAGTCGGCTCCTTCCAAAATAAGGGAATCCTGGACTGGGTTAAGTCCGGCTTCCAAGGCATAGTTTCCGTTAATAACCGCTGCGTCCACATCCCCCAGGGAACGGGGAAGCTGGGCAGCTTCTAGTTCCCGGAAACGGAAGTTCTTGGGGTTGTTCGTAATGTCTTGCGGGCTTGCACTGAGACCGGCATCGGGCCTAAGGGTGATAAGCCCTTTGGACTGGAGCAGCAGCAAGGCCCGGCCCCCATTCGTGGGATCATTGGGGATGGCAATAACCGCCCCTTCAGACAAATCCGCTGCATTCTTAAGGGATGCAGCATACAAGCCCAAAGGCTCCACATGAACCCCAAAGGCAGAACCGAGCTTTTCAACCCATTCAGGGTTAGACCCCAAATAGGGGATATGCTGGAAGTAGTTGGCATCCAGATCCCCTGCGATAAGGGCCGAATTCGGGGTTACGTAATCGGTGAATTCCACTACCTTAAGCTCAATACCCTGAGCTGCAAGATCTGACTTGACCAGGTTGAGCAGTTCCCCGTGGGGAACCGGGGTTGCCCCTACGGTCAAGACTGAGGTGGATTTGGCTTGAGGGGCTTCCTGTTTGGGAGACCCATAGATCCCCTGATTCAGGACCCCTACTAAGACACCAACGCTGAGCACACTCACTATGGCTTTCTTCATAAAAACTCCTTCTTTATTGGACTTGTTCGATAACCCGGTTGGTTATCGAACAAGTCTTGCAAAATGCTCTGCATTTTGCTGTTTTTTATCGGAATTTGTTCAAAAACTGAAGTTTTTGAACAACTCTATTAGAGTACATCCCCTGCTGTTTGAACCGCATGAAGGACATTCCTTTTACTTTTTTAGACCCTACAGGACCCCATTCTCCTTGATCTACCCTCGAAATACCCTGCTTCTGTTCAAGGGAATTTAAGCCATCACCCTTGCGAGGTACAGAGCAATCAGCGGCGGGCGAGGAGAGAGCGGCTTATGGCAGTACCTATCCATTGCACGGTTTCCACAAGCAAAAGAATGACGATAACCGCGGCGATGGTTACATCCATACGAAAACGGTAATAGCCGTAGCGGATAGCCAAGTCCCCAAGGCCGCCGCCGCCGATAGCCCCAGCCATGGCAGAATAGCCTATCAAATTGATGATGGTCAAGGCCAAACCTGAAATCAAGGCAGGCAGCGCTTCGGGGATGAGGACTTTGCGGATAATCTGAAAATTGGTTGAACCCATAGCCCGGGCAGCGGTCAATACTCCGGGGTCTACCTCTGAAAGGGCAGACTCTACGATCCGGGCCACAAAGGGCGCTGCGGCTATAGATAAGGGGATGATCACCGCCGTAGGCCCGATGCTGGTTCTGATGATGAGCCGGGACAGGGGAATCAGCAGGATCATCAAAATGATGAAAGGCAATGACCGGAACAAGTTGACCATGCGGGAGAGTACATGGTAGAGGATCCGCCGGGGATACAGCCCTGCAGGGGAGGTACTGAAAAGGAAGGCCCCTAAGGGAAAACCTAAAACACTGGCAAAGACCGCAGACATGCACGTCATGTAGAGGGTCTCTCCGGTCGCGCCAGGAAGCATACTGAGCAGGGCTTGAAACTGAGCGCTAAGCATAGACTAAACCCTTGGCAGCTTCGGTTTCAGGGGAATTCAATACCGACTGAACCGATCCCTGTTCTACCAGACAGCCCTCATCCAGAACCGCCACTTCATCACAAACCGCCCGGATAACCTCCATTTGGTGGGTTATGAGGACCACCGTGATTTTGAGCCGATCATGGAGTTCCCGGATAAGGGAAAGAATAGACCGGGTAGTCTGGGGGTCCAGGGCGCTGGTAGCCTCGTCGCAGAACAGGACCTCGGGGTTCACCGCTAAAGCCCGGGCAATAGCAACCCGTTGTTTTTGTCCTCCGGAAAGTTCCCCTAAGCGGGCCTTTCGTTTATCCTGTATACCCACGAGGTCCAAAAGCTCATCCACTCGTTTCTCGATCTGTTTTTTCGGTAAGCCCCCAATCTCCAGGGGATAACTGATATTACCCATAACATTCCGGGATCCCAGGAGATTGAAATTCTGAAATATCATACCCATCTTCCGTCTTCTGAGCAACAACTCCATCCCCCGTAAGGTATCCACCCGTTCAGTCCCGTAGTACACTTCTCCTTTATCCGGGGCTTCCAAGAGACTCATGATCCGGAGCAAGGTTGATTTCCCCGCGCCGCTTCTCC
>JAIRLU010000233.1 GCA_031259215.1 Treponema sp.
CGAGTGAGGTATCGAATGCGATAAATGAGATGTCCAGTGGGGCGGAACAGGTAAATCAATCGGTGAACCGGGTGAGTACCTTGAGTGTGGATAATAAAGAACACATTGATACCTTGGTGCATGAAATTTCTAAGTTCAAAGTGGAATAAGAGCAATAAAACCTCTTGACTCAAGAGGGTGCAGCCTGGTCGTCAGAAAAATTAATGATTCAGGATACGGGTATAGACATTTTTATTTTCATGCAAAATAAGGAGTTAGCTAAAACCATACAACTTTCTTTGATTTTTAATTCTTTATATAGTATAGAATTAAGAAATTTTATGCCTTTATTCTACTAAAGATTGAAATCCTATTGACAATCAATAGGGTAGCCAGTATACTTTATTTTATACAGAGAAGTATACATTTTTCTATTGTATGAAGGAGTTTTATGATGAAGAAAATCATAGGCATTCTGGTGCTATTAGTCATAGCTACCGGATTTGCAGCGGCTCAAGCGGCAGTTACCCAGGAGAACTGCACGATTGAATGGGCAAATGCAACGACTATTCGTATCACCAATAAGAATGAGCAGGCAGCGAACATTCAGTATTCTGTGGCGGGAAAAGATAACTTGACCGCAGCAGTTGCAGCAGGTGAAACCAAAGATTTCCCTTATAAGGGAAAAAATGCAAATGGAGTATTTAAAGTTACCCGCATCCAGCTCGCTGCTAAGGCTGCTCCGGCGGCTAAGACCGATGCTAAGGCTGCTCCGGCGGCTAAGGATGCTACGGCTGCTCCGGCAGCTAAGAGTGATGCCAAGGCTGCTGCGCCGGCTAAGAAAAAATAAGAAAAAAACAGCATCTATCGTTAACCACCGGTTAAACCGGTGGTTTTACTTTTCTCTTTTTAGGGGACACCGGTTAAGTTCCGCTGGAACGGACGAGACGGAAACCCCGATTACTGTATCGGTATGAAGGCATATTGTAGTTCCGGATGGCTGAACGTAGATACTTGGCATAGCTACTCCAACTTCCCCCTCGATTAACCCGAGAGGAGCCCGCGGGCGCTCCCCAAGGATTATCTTGGTTTTCCGTACTATAAGGTCCATACCAATCCCAGCACCATTCATTGACATTTCCATGCATATCATACAAGCCCCACGGATTCGGAGCAAAACTCCCGACGGGCGTGGTTTTTTCCCGGTAGATCCCGGGGGTATGCTGATTATAGGGATAATTCCCATTATAATTAGCCTGGCTCGTGGTGATGTCATTCCCGGTACTAAAAGGAGTCGCGGTTCCCCCGCGAGCGGCATATTCCCATTCCGCCTCGGTGGGTAACCGATACCCGTCGGCATTAGGATTCCACGTTACCTTTTCTCCATGTATGCTATAGGCAGGAGTAAGGCCTTCTTTTTCACTCCTGGCGTTGCAATAGGCCACTGCATCAAACCAGCTTACCTGCTCTACCGGTAAATGCGCCCCTTTGAAACGGCTGGGATTACCCCCCATCACCGCATCATACTCCCGCTGGCTTACTTCATACTTCCCCATAGAGAAAGACCCCACCCTGACCGGATGGGGAATTTCATCATGTTCTCGATTAAGCTCTGAATCAGGGCTTCCCATGGTAAAGGTGCCTCCCTGAATCTGGACAAAATCATCGGGAAGGGGCCGTTTCACGACCACCTTGACGTTCTCTCCTGCCCGGACCAACACGGTTTGGGGGACCTTGGTTATACGTCCGCTTGCTTCTTTTACCGCCACTTCCGTAACTCCGGAACGGACATTCGGGAGAGTTACCGTCCCCATAGCCTTGATCTGGTCTCCTGTCTCAACCCCGTCGATCATGATCATCCCTGCTCTTTCGGAGGTTATCGTGAGACTCCCCACCGCGGGGATACCTGCCGGTGAAGGGCTTGACTGCTGCGCTCCATCACGGTTCTGGGGGACCAGTGGAGGCACGCTTACCATACCTACAAGCAGGAAGAGCCATAACCGGGTTTGGTTTTGGTGTATTATTTTCATGGGTACCCCCTTTTGGGATCACGGATACACTGCTGGTGAACCTTAGTTGGTTTCATCCAAAAGAACCCTCTCTATAAACGTGAGTTCGAGAAAGCACCCCGCATGAAGTTCTGATAAGGAGCAAGGGGATCCTCGCAAAAATCCCCAAACCGGTTCAATTTACTGCATGCGTAACGGTTAGAACTCAAGTATTTATAAAGTATATTGTATTCCTGTACAAGGTCCTGTCAATAATACCTCATTACGATAGGGTCTTGACTTTTACCATACCATTACTGAGAATGAGAAACCATGAAACAGCAAGACCTGATCGATAAGTCAGTCTCTATTGCCTCTTCAGCCGATGTGTTTGTCTGGCTTTCCCGGTTCATCAATATGGAAACCGGCCAATTTTCAACCAGTCTACGTTTGGACCGGATGGAAGTCCTGGCCCACCTGGCAGGGCATCCTGAACGTTCTGCTCCGGTCATCCATATAGCCGGCTCTAAAGGGAAAGGTTCGGTTACGGGGATGATTACCGCCATTCTTGAGGCCGAAGGGTTTCGGCCTGCCCGGTATACTTCCCCGCATGTAACCGAATACCGGGAACGGATCACCCAGGGAAATGCCTTTTTTGATGAATCCATTTACATACAAGCAGGAAAGGAACTGGTTTCTATTGAAGCTATGCTGCGGAATACCCCTAAGAGCGGAATAGCGTACTTCGATCCCCCTGCAGAGGATGATACTGAGGCGAGTTTCTTTGAGCTTTTGACCCTGTATTTTTTCCTTTGCGCCCGGCTTGCCAACTGTAATGTGATGGTAGTAGAAACCGGCTTGGGAGGCCGTTTGGATGCTACCAATATTGTGGATCCCCTAGTGTCGGTGATCACCTTGATAGAATTGGAACACACCGAATTCTTAGGGGACCATATCGGGGCCATAGCTAAAGAAAAAGCAGGGATCATAAAACCGGGGAAGCCGCTGATCCTGGCGGAACAGGTCAATGAAGCCCTGGAAATTTTCAAAAAAACCGCGGCCTCTTGCCATGCTCCCCTTTACTACCTGCCGGATATGGTTGATCTGCACCATATTCACGTTAATCCCCAGGGAACTACCTTTAGCTTAGCCTCCAAAAGCCCGGCTTTATTCCCCGTCTCCATGGAACTGACTATACCTATACCTGGTGAAATCCAGGCCCAGAATGGGGCCCTGGGCATTACCGCAGCCAAAATCGCGTTTCCCCTGCTCAAGGTACAATCCATCTTCCAGGGCTTACAGGATTTTACCCTCCCTGCACGGTTTGAGCGGATTCTGGATGACCCCATTTTCGTCGTAGATGGAGCTCATACCCCTCAGAGTGTCGAAGCCTGTGTAGAGACCTTCAGCGCCCTCTATGGGAAAGGGGGGATCCTCATCTTTGGTTGTGCCGCCGGTAAGGATGCGGCTGCTATGGCAAAAATCCTCATTCCTTATTTTGTCCAGATCATTATTACCACCCCAGGTACCTTCAAAATTAGCTTTCCCCAATTAGTGTATGATACCTTTAGTACAGAAGCCGCTTCCTTTGGAAAGGGAGCCATGGTGTTTTATATACCCGATACTGCACGGGCCCTTGAAAAGGCCCTTGAACAGGGTCGGGAACAGGCCATACCCCTGTTAGGAACCGGTTCTTTTTACCTTGCTGCGGAGATTAGAAACAAGATAAATCCCGGTGCCTGACGTACTTCTACGTGGGGCGGAACCAAACTTCCCAAACCCGCTTGCTTCATACAGAGGGATGATCAGAAGTACGCGGCCAGTTCATCTATAAGCCGGGCAAAGACCCTGCAGGCCGCTTCCACCGGCGCAGGAGAAGCCATATCAACCCCTGCCAGCGTGAGGGATTCTATAGGGAACCGGGAACCTCCAGAGCAGAGGAAGGTAAAATAATCCTTCTGTTCTTGCTCGCCCCCGGAAAGGACCCGTTCAGCCAAAGCCAAAGCCGCAGAAATACCGGTGGCGTATTTATACACATAAAAGGCCCGGTAGAAGTGGGGGATCCGTAAGCCTTCCAGATCGCTCGTTTCCTCCAAGACCATGTCTGGACCAAAGTACTTGGTCAGCAATGCTCGGTATTCACTGCGCAGGACCTCCACGGTTAAAGGAGTTCCCCCTTCTTCCAGGGCGTGGGTCCGGTGTTCAAATTCGGCAAACATGGTTTGCCGGTAGAGGGTTGCCAAGAGATCATCTGCCCGCTTGTTGATTATATACATCGCCAGTTCCTGGGTATCCGCAGTATCTCTTAAATACCGAAACAGCAGCTCTTCATTAAAGGTGCTGGCCACTTCCGCTTCAAAGATCGTATACCCGTAGTGCATAAAGGGATTTGAACGGGCAGCATAAAAGGAGTGCATAGAGTGGCCCCCCTCATGGGCCAGGGTAAACACATCCCGGATACTATCTTCCTTATAGTTCATGAGGATATAGGGATCTCCCTGGTAGGACCCTGCGGAAAAAGCTCCGGAACGTTTTCCCTTGTTCTCATACCGGTCTGCCCAGCGGCCTAAGAGTCCTGCCCGCAGGACCTGTCCATATTCCGTTCCCAAAGGTCTTAAAGCCGCGGAAATCAGGTCCACTGCTTCGTTCCAAGAGGTCTTTTTTACTGCCTTAGGTACGAGGGGTACATACACATCGTAGTGGCGTATTGCATCCAAGCCCAGGACCTGTTTCCGTAAACGGTAGTACCGGTGCAGCGGGGCTAAATGAGCACTGATGGTGGATACCAGGTTATCGTAGACCCCTTCGGGAACCGCATCAGGAAAGAGATGGGCTGCCCGAGCAGAAGGGAAGCCCCGAATCCGGGCTTTAATCACATGCTGTTTAACTGCCCCGCTATATAACGCGGCCAAGGTGGTTTTATGGGCTTCAAACTGCCGGTAAAATGCCTGGTACGCCTGCCGCCGCAGGGTGCGGTCCGGGTTTTCCATAAACACCGACCAGGTAGACTCGGAGAGAGGCCGTTTTCCTTCGGGGGTATCCAAGGTCCCAAAGTCCAGGTCCACATTCGTCAGCACGGAAAAGGCCTCGGCAGGGAGGTTTTCTCCCTCCGCATGGAGGGCAAGCAGTCGTTCCTCCCGATCACTGAGCATATAGGGCTTATACCGTAAGAGCTTTTTGAGATAAATCCGATATTCCCCTAAACGGGGGTGATCCAGGAACCCTTCCATAACTGCATCAGGGATGGCCTGGATCTCCGGTATGACCCAGGAAGCCGCGGCTTCTGCCTTGGCTGCGGCCATCATGAAACGGCCGGTCATGGTTCGGGCCGCGTGGTCCCCTTCATCCTCGGTTTGTCGTAAGTCACTGTAATAGTGGAGCCGCTCTTCCAGGAGTCCCAGGGCTTTAGAAAAATCCAGGTAATCCCCCAGGTGTTCCGCAGATCTTCCCAAGGTAGCGCGAAATGCAGGGATCCCTTCTGTTTGTTTTTCGTACTCCTTAAGTGCTTCGTACCAGGCTTGGTCATGGGGGAACAGGGTGGATAGGTCCCAGGTGTCTTGGGGGGCCACTTGGGAACGGTTGGGTATACCCGATGATGGGGCTAGGGCGGTATCTTGTGCAGGGAGCAAGGCCATACAATCTCCTAAAAAGTTTCTAACCTATGAGGACATAGTAGTGCCATAATATAAAAGAGAATCCAAGCAGTCAAGAACGATCAGGGCGAGGGCATATACGAAGCGGGTAACCGCGAACAGACACGAACCAAACAAACTGCTACGTTGACCGGGCCTCATAATCGCTGCAATTCGACAGCGTTCTTTGGTGTTCGTGTTTGTTTGGGTGGGCGGACCTCAGGTCCAACAGGGTCGATTTTCTTCTTCAGATTATGGTGGGACTATGGCAACGGGGGCACTTGATTCCTATTTAAAAAACGATAAAAAACGTGGATTTTATTAAGAAATCCACGTTTTTTGGAGACTTGTTCGAGAACCAACCGGGTTCTCGAACAAGTCCACTATCATTCCATAGTACTTTTTTGTCCCTGTTGTCATTACCCCTCTAGCGTACTTTGTAGATCACCACCTACAAGGAATTACAAAACTATGCCGGCGACGGGAGTTGAACCCGTACCCCCTTGCGGGGAGGGGATTTTAAGTCCCCGGTGTCTACCATTCCACCACCCCGGCATGTATACGTACAAAAGCCTATTTACTTATAACTATACTTACCCAGTATTCTGAATAAAGTCAAGAGGGCAACTCCAAGCTGTCAACGACCAATAGTGTGACGGTCCAAGCGTATTGATTGATATTACCTACCTCGTGTGCTATATTGTTGAATAGACAAATCAAACGGCATCATGGAGCGTGTTACGTCCGCCTGTGCTTTCCGTATGTGCTAGGGAACGGGTATTTTTCCGGAAAAAGAACTTCTGGAAGGTCTTTTATTGCCCTTTTACCAATAAAGAAGGGGAAATGCTAACATAAGGAGGAAAGAATGAATCAGGAATATACCTTTACCTTTGATAAAACCCTATCTTGCGTCCGGATTCAAGAGGAGCTTCCCCCTATTGCTCGGATATGCGCTGATTTTGAATCAATAGGGAGGGACCATGTCGGCCAAATCCTGCTGGTCTGTGATACCAACACTGCATATATCGCCCGGGACATTCTGGGGACTCAGGACCGGCCCCTGTGTGTGCTGCCTCAAGGAGAGACCGCCAAGACCTGGGTTTCGGTGGAAGCGATCCTCAGTGCCGGGAAGGAAGCGGGACTGGGCCGGGACGGGCTCTTTATCGGCGTGGGCGGCGGGGTGGTAAGCGACTTAACCGCCTTTGCCGCTTCGATTTATATGCGGGGAACCGGGCTTTGTCTAGTATCTACTACCCTTCTGGGTATGGTGGATGCCGCGGTGGGGGGAAAGACTGGGTTTGATCTTTTTGGTATGAAAAACCTGGTGGGAACCTTTTATCCGGCACCGCTCATTTATATGCCCTTGGCTAGTCTTCCTGGTTTGCCCAAGGCTGAATGGAAGTCCGGCATGGGGGAACTCATTAAGACTGGGGTGTTGGATGATACCGGCGCGTTATTGGAGCACTTGCGGCTTCTAGGGCCTGAGCCGCCTGATGCGAAGGACCAGGCAGGCCGGGAGCGCCTGTTCGCTGGTATAGCCGGATCCGTACAGATCAAGGGCCGGATCGTAGAGGCGGATCCCAAGGAAACCGGCGCGGAACGGGTGCGTTTAAATCTGGGACATACGTTTGCCCATGCTTTGGAATCCGCGGTGGGACTGGGGCAGGTATCTCACGGCGAGGCTGTTGCCTGGGGTATGGTCCGGGCCTGTGAGCTGGGCTATGCCTTGGGCATCACCCCCGGGGATCGGGGAAAGGCAATCACCAGTCTCATCAAAGGCTGGGCCTATGAAACCAGGGCGCCCCATCCTCTCCTCGAAGAACCGGGAAAGACCGAGGCTTTTATGAGGGCTTTGGAAGGGGATAAGAAAAAAAAGGCAGGGAAGCTCAGGTTTATCGTTCCCTGTACCCAGGGTGTACAGACGGTTTCTGCAGAGGCCATAGAAGCGGGTTTAGTAGAACGCATCATCTGCGGCACCCTGGATACGTCACTCTAACCTACGGATCCCCTTGCAAGGGGGGATGGAAGGACTTGTTTATTATTTATCTACATTTTGAAAACAAGATGAAAATACCGGTACTGTGCTGTTTATACCTGTTTCTGGTATTTCGGACACCGGTCTTTGGACAAACGGCAGATCCTGCGCGGGAGCAGGAAACAGAGGAGGTGCAGGAGGCTACACCCTCTGAACCAGAACCATCTGAGGCTCTTTACCTCATAGAAACCATTCGGTTTGATATAAACGGCCGTACTCGGCCTTTGGCGCTGCTGGATGCGGGGAAGTTTCAAAAAGGGGAATTGCTTCGGGGCGAGGAGGGCCTGGCCTACTATATCAAAGATAAAACCCAGCTCCTCCTCAATCAGCGGGTCTTGGCGGCGGTACATATTGACTATGCCCTAGGGAAAGCGGACGGCCAGGGCCTTATCCCGGTGGACCTCTTGGTCAGCGTTACGGATACCTGGAATATTATCGTGCTTCCCCGGCCCCAATACGATGATAATAGCGGGTTTGAACTTACCCTCAAGGGCCGGGATTATAATTTTCTGGGCACCATGAATGCCCTGCGGGTTGATTTCGGGTATGAACGGGACACCGAGGGGGAGAATTCCCTGGTGTTTGAGATTGATTCAGATACGCCCTTCAATGCCTTTGGGTATACCTTTAATCTCAACTTTGATCACGCCTTTTCCTATACCTTTGATGAGCCCCTGTACTATAAGAACACCACCGGCATTTCTATGGAACTGCCCTATTACTGGACGGCCTTTACCTTTGGGTTTGAAGAAGCCGCAGTGATCCACGAAGAAAATGAAGATGAGTACAAGCCTGCCTATGGGGATCGGGATGACTGGTATATGTCCAGTGAGCTGTACGCTTCCTGGAAAATCCCTACCCGTCTGGCGGTGCATACCTTTGGAGAACTGACGTATACCCCTAAGGTAGCGGGAAAGCTTATCTATCCTCAAGAAAACCTGGAATACTTTAGACAAGGACCGACCGTCACCTTGAGCCATAACCTGGGTTTTGGCCGGATAGACTGGATAGGCAATTACCGCAGCGGCTTGGAAGCTGCCGCGGACAATGCCTACCAATATAACTTCTATAACCAGGGTTGGGATAAAAACCTGTTCCTTACGGTGGCAGGTCATCTGCCGGTGGCGGATTTTTTCGGTATTTCAGGCCGGGTCCGGTATCGGCATTGGTTTGATGATACTCAGGATGCTGGGGACGCGCTTCGGGGTATACTGGATAAATCCGTTCATGTGCCCTATATGGTTTCCCTAAATCTGGATTTTCCCTTTCGGATCCTGCGCTTTACCCTCTCTCAATGGCTGGACAACCGGAAGTTCCGGCTGTTTAACTTTGAGATGCATCTATCTCCGTTTATGGACGCTGCCCTGATACCGGCTCCCCAGGTGCTCCTTACGGGCGGACTGGAATGCATTGTTTTCCCGGAGTTTATGCGGAGCCTCTATCTCCGGGTGAGCATGGGCTGGAACCTGATGGAAGCGCTGGAGACGAAGAGCCTCCCCGGCGGCGCTAACCGGGAACTCTTCATCGGTATTGGGCATCATTATTAAGGTAAGGTGCGATGGAATACTAAGGGTCCCGGGAAGGAACGGGAATTTTCACGAAATATTCGGATACATGAGCGTTCCTTCGTGTAATGGCGGGCCAGAGGGCCCGGCGGACTTTTTTCTTTTGGTGAACTCCCGTTAAACACCTAGGCCCAGACCTTTCTGGTGGAGGACCGGGGCATAGAAGGTCCGCAGGGTTCTGCGGAGCTGACCCCGATCCATGCGGGGTTGGCCCTGAGTCCGTCAAACGCATGTTTTTAAGGTAAGGAGGATAGAGAAAACTATGGCCTATATTGGGGTGATTGGAACTGGGTATGTGGGCTCCGTTTCCGGGGCGTGTCTTGCGGATTTTGGAAATTTCGTCACCTGTGTAGACAAGGATGCGGAAAAGATCCGTTCCTTACAACAAGGGGTGATTCCTATTTTTGAGCCTGGTCTTGATGCGGTGGTGGAGCGTAATGTCCGAGCAGGGCGCTTACAGTTTACCACGGATCTGGATTCCACGGTTAAGACCCATCAGATTGTGTTTATCGCGGTGGGTACTCCCCCCGCAGAGGACGGTAGCGCGGATTTACAGTATGTGGAAGCGGCGGCCCGGGAAATCGGCCGGGCCCTGGAAGGGTATACGGTGGTGGTGGACAAGAGTACGGTCCCCATTGGCACGGGTCGGAAGGTGGCCGAGTGGATTGGGGAGGAGTTGCAGAAACGAGGCCGGGATATACCCTTTGAGGTAGTTTCCAATCCCGAATTCCTGCGGGAAGGGTCTGCGGTCTATGATTTTACCCATCCGGATCGGGTGGTTATCGGAGCCGAAGGTGAAACTGCCCGGAAGATCATGAAAGACGTGTACCGTTCCCTGTACCTCAATGAGACGCCCTTTATCGAAACCAATCTTGAATCTGCGGAGTTGATTAAATACGCGGCCAATGCGTTTTTAGCGGTAAAGATTACCTTTATTAACGAGATTGCCAACCTCTGCGAGAAAGCCGGTGCCAATGTGCAGGATGTGGCCAAGGCCATAGGTCGGGACGGCCGGATAGGGCCTAAATTCCTGCACCCTGGTCCTGGGTATGGCGGGTCCTGTTTCCCCAAAGATACCCGGGCCTTGGTAAGCATCGGCAGGGCCTTGAATGAACCCCTGGGTATTGTAGAAGCCGCCATTGCCCGTAACGAACAGCAGAAGCTGCGGATGATCGATAAGATCGAAGCCGGTCTTGGTTCCCTATCTGGCAAGACCATTGCCCTTCTGGGTCTGGCCTTCAAAGCCAATACGGATGACATGCGGGAAGCTCCGGCTATAACCATTGCCGAGGGGCTGGTGAAACGAGGGGCGCGGCTGCGGCTTTGGGACCCCGCAGCCATGAAGGAAGCGGCCTGGCGGCTTGGGGAGCTTACCGAGGCCGATCCAGATGCTCCTGCAGAGAAAAAATTGTATTTTGCGGAAAACGAATACGACGCGCTCACCGGGGCAAGCGCCCTAGTGCTGTTGACCGAGTGGAATCAACTACGGAACTTGGATCTGTCCCGGGTGAAAAGCCTGCTCAGTCTCCCCAACTTCTTTGATTTACGGAATATTTATAAACGGGAAGAAGTAGAAGCCGCAGGGCTTAGGTATTACGGGGTGGGGCAGCCATAGATTACTTGAGTGGGTATGGTGCGACAGCACGGGTATCTTGCGTGGTTTCGATATGTTAAAAATGATAAATATCCATGCCATCTTGGTCGAAATAGATAACAATAATTTACTTCTGAAAAATATATTATTTTTGATTATAATTTTTGGAGTTATTTCGATAAATATTTATGCTCAAGAGATGGTCTGGTCTACTGTACGAAATGATGTGAGAAACAATGAAAAACTTAATAGATAAAAAACAAGCATTATCTACTGTAAGGGGCTTGACAAAAGGAGAGATTTGCGTATAATGAAAACAGCCAACAATACATCCACTCGCTGATGTTCGTTCAATAACAATTGGGAAAGATACAAAAATATGGCAATTTTGTGTAATATTTAGAAATGCAATTATTGGAAATAATTGTAATATATGTGCACATGTTCTAATAGAAAATAATGTAAAAATAGGGAACAATGTTACGGTAAAATCAGGTGTTCAAATATGGGATGGGGTTACAATTGATGATGATGTTTTTATAGGACCAAATGTAACATTTACCAATGATCTAATTCCCAGGTCGAAACATTACCCTGAAGAATATTTAAAAACAGTATTAAAAAAAGGAAGCTCTATTGGTGCAAATGCGACAATACTATCCGGGCATATTATTGGAGAATATGCATTTATAGGGGCGGGGACTGTAGTAACAAAGGATATACCCCCATATACTTTATGGTATGGAAATCCAGCAAGGCAAAAAGGATATATAACTAAATCGGGGATAATACTTGATAAAAAATATTGTGATAAAAATGGAAAAAAACGTAATTTAGAAGAATAAAAGCGAAATACAACTAGTCTAACAGAACCTATATACGTTTCGGCAGTTCGGGTTCAGTCGACTAGGTCATCCGTTACCCTTTTTCCCACGCAAAACATCCGCCACATTTTGTTCCTCCTCCCTGTGTGTTTGCTGCGCAAACGTTTATTCGGGTGGTCAAAACGTTAGATACAGCCGGATGTTATGGGTAATGCACCCTAAAATTAAAGACATAAAAAATATTTTATGAATATCAGAAACGCAAAGACAGAGGATATTGACCGTATCAATGATATATATAATCAAGCCATCCATGAAAAATTTAAAGTTGCTTATGTAACTCCATGGACAAAACACAGAAGATTGGAATGGTTCAAAGAACATACTATTGAGGAATATCCAATTTATGTTGCGGAAATTGATACTACCGTAATTGGTTTTGTATTTATTAATCCTTACAGGCCGGGAAGAAAAGCATTAAAACAAACTGCTGAAATTAGTTATTTTGTTGATAATAATTATAGAAGAAAAGGAATAGGAAGAAAATTAATTGAATACATGGAATCAAAATGTAGTAAATTAGGTATAAAAACATTATTTGCAATAATAATTGATAATAATGAGGAGAGTGTTAAATTAATAGAAAAGTGTGGATATAAGAAATGGGGACATTTACCTAAAATTGCAATTTTTGATACTATAGAAGTTGGACATTTGTATTATGGAAAACGAATAATACCTTAATTAATAAATGTGAATAAATATATTGCGTGATGAAAATAGTAATATACTTATAATAATAGAGTTGTTCAAAAACTTCACTTTTTGAACAAATTCCGATAAAAAACAGCAAAATGCGGAGCATTTTGCAATACTTGTTCGATAACCAACCGGGTTATCGAACAAGTCCAATAGACAATAGAGTACGGGCGCACTGCGCATAGAGGATATGTCATGAAAAAGACAAAAGAAATCTATCGAAAAATATTAAGAAAAATTTACACCGGATTAGGATTAACCACTGTAGCCTTGGTATTCCAGGCATGTTACGGAACCCCGCAAACCATAGGATTGGACATTCTTATACGGGGTGTTGTAAAATCAAAAACAACGAAAGCCCCGATTAAGGGAATAAAAGTCTCAGTTAATGGTATGTATCAATATGAATTGACAGATAGTTTCGGCAAATTTCAACTCTATGTTCCGCAGGAAGAATTTTGCACCATCCGATTAGATGATATTGACGGTACAGAAAACGGAGCATACTCGTCAAGAGAAATTGCTGTCTATTTATCAGAAAATAAAATAGCCATGGAAGATATACTTTTGGATGATGCCGAATAACATTTTGTTTAGTTTGCATCGTCTATTTAAAAATAATGAAACAAAATTACATGAATTAAATTATTTATTTTGGGAATGTACTCAGCGATGCAATTTAAGGTGTTTGCATTGTGGATCAGATTGTACCTCTGATGTAACTGTACCTGATATGCCTTTCAATGATTTTTTACAGGCAATACTGCCTATAAAGAAAATGTATAAGGATAACGCTATAACAGTAGTAATAACGGGCGGTGAACCGTTGCTGCGAAAAGATTTGGTTTTATGTGGTAAAGCCTTGCGGGAACACGGTTTCCACTGGGGAATTGTTACAAATGGTTACAACTATACCCATGATATGCACGCCGGATTACTTGCGGTGGGAATGGGGACTATAACACTCAGTCTCGACGGATTGGAAAACACCCATAATTGGCTTAGATCGAACAAAAAAAGTTTTGAAAACGCGGTCAAAGCATTGGGTTTGATTGTTTCTTCAAAGGGTTTGACCTATGATGTTGTTACCTGTGTCAATCGGAAAAATATCAATGAACTTTCCGATCTTAACAATTTTTTGATTTCAAAAAAGACAAAAGCATGGCGTCTATTTACGATAGCACCGATTGGAAGGGCTGCAAACAACAAGGACCTGGTATTAACGCCTGAAGAATTAAAACGACTGATGGATTTTATTGTAGTTTCTCGTATGAAAGATGATATTGATGTTAAATTTAGTTGTGAAGCGTATGTTGGAAAATATGAAAAACAAGTACGGGATTCTTATTTTTTTTGCCGTGCGGGAATAAATATAGCTTCAGTACTGATAGATGGTTCAATATCGGCATGTCCAAATATCAATAGAAATTTTGTACAAGGGAATATTTACCATGAAAATTTTTTGGAAGTATGGAATAATCGATTTGAAATTATGCGGAATCGTAATTGGATGAAAAGAGGAATCTGTATGAATTGTAAAGATTACAAAAATTGCAACGGAGGTGCTATGCATTTATGGAATGAAAGAAAGGATACAATAATAAGTTGCATCAATAAACGCTTGGATGATTATTTGAAAAAATATTAAAACATTTGGTACTTCGCATAATATACAAAATACGCGTAGCGGATTTTGTATAACAGGCCTGTATGCGCTCGCTACTATTCGGCGGCTC
>JAIRLU010000289.1 GCA_031259215.1 Treponema sp.
AACTTCCGCTTAAAAAACAGCAACATGCGGAGCATTTTGCAAGACTTGTTCGATAACCAACCGGGTTATTGAACAAGTCCAATAGACCGCCGGTCCCGGATATGTCCGCACCCACTGCCGGTAAGGACGAGCAAGGGCCCAAGGAAAATACTGAGACCCTCGTATTATAGACAGATCCTCCTTATCCTAGTATACTCATAGTATGAGGAGAATATATGCTTGAAGAACAAATAAAGACCGCCCTGGATAAGGTCCGACCCTCCCTCCAAGCGGATGGCGGAGATGTGGAATTCGTTTCCGTAGCCGATGATGGTACGGTATCATTAAAATTGACTGGTGCATGCGGGGGGTGCCCCATGGCTCAGATGACCTTGAAGATGGGAATTGAGAACCATCTGAAAAAAGAAATCCCTGAGGTTACATCGGTTATTGGAGTCTAAGCCGTTTCTGTCGCTATACCTTGTTCCCAGCTCCGATTCCTGCCGATAAGCCCTCAGGATATGGATAATCGGGGGTGGGAATATTGCGATTTTATTTTTGTTTCCGGTGATGCCTATGTGGATCATCCTGCTTTTGCGATGGCCCTTGTATCCCGGGTTTTGGAAGATGCAGGGTACCAGGTAGGTATTATCCCTCAGCCGGATTGGAAGAAGAGGGCTTCCTATACGGTCTTAGGCAGACCCCGGCTGGCTTTTCTGGTGGGCGCAGGAAACATGGATTCCATGGTGGCCCATTATACTGCGGCGAAAAAGCCCCGTTCTGAAGATGCCTATTCCCCGGGAGGCAAGGCGGGGCTTCGGCCCGACCGGGCCATACTCACCTATGTGGCGGGGATCCGTTCGGTTTATAAAAATATCCCGGTTATTATCGGCGGTATTGAAGCGAGCCTTCGCCGCTTTGCCCATTACGATTACTGGTCTGACCAGGTGCGGCGTTCTATATTGCTGGATTCTAAGGCGGACATCCTGGTCTATGGCATGGGAGAACGGCCTATCCGGGAAATTGCCCGGCGGCTCCATGGGGGGGAGGCTATTACCGCCATTCGAGATGTGCGGGGAACCTGTGTCCGTTCCTCCCATACCGGGGGTCCCGGAATCCGGCTCCCGGCTTATGAGGCGGTTAAGGGGAAGGATCCTCATTCCTTAAAACAATACGCAGAACACTTCATGGTACAGCGCTTACAGGCAGATCCTTTAAGCGCCCAGCCCTTGGTAGAACGAAGTGACGGGGATCGCTGGGTTATCCAGAATCCTCCCGCCTTTCCCCTTACCCCAAAGGAACTCGATGGAATTTACGAACTTCCCTATACCCGGCGTGCCCATCCTCTGTACGATGCTGCTGGAGGCATACCTGCCTTGCAAGAAGTGGCCTTTTCCCTGGTTTCCAGCCGGGGCTGTTTCGGAGGCTGCTCCTTTTGCGCCATCACCTTTCACCAAGGCAGGGCTGTTACCGGAAGAAGCCTGGAGAGCCTCCTCAGAGAGGCGAAAACCCTAAGCCAGTTGGAGGACTTTAAGGGGTATATCCATGATGTAGGAGGCCCTACCGCAAACTTTTACCGTCCTCCTTGTACCCGTCAGACCAAGGGAGGGTTCTGCCCGGACCGGGAATGTCTGCACCCTACACCCTGCCCCCGGCTTAAGGCTGATCACCGGGATTACCTGGAAACCCTCAAGGCCCTCAGAAACATCGGGGTACTAGAGGGTATACAAAAGATCTTTATCCGTTCAGGGATCCGTTTTGATTACCTGGGCCTGGATAGCCGATACGGGAAGGAGTTTTTGAAAACCCTCTGCCGCTGGCATGTGAGCGGTCAGCTCAAGGTTGCCCCTGAACATGTTGCTTCCCCGGTTCTTGCGGCCATGGGCAAGGGTGATCATGAGACCTATATAAAGTTCGCAAAGGATTATACTGACATAAACCGCGGCCTGGGATATAAACAGTACCTGGTGCCCTATTTTATTTCAGGCCATCCTGGATCGACTCTCCAGGATGGGATAGAGCTGGCTTTGTATCTCAAGAAAAGCCGCTTTATCCCGAATCAGGTTCAAGACTTCTATCCTACTCCTGGAACCCTTTCCACGGTGATGTACCGTACCGGCCTGGATCCGCGAACCATGAAACCTATTCCCGTACCAGGGGAACGAGAGAAACGGCTGCAGCGTGCCCTGGTACACTTCAATAAACCGGAAAACCGCGCTTTGGTTCGAGAAGCCCTCTACTTGGCCCACCGAGAAGATATGCTGAGACCAGGACCTGAGAGGCTCCTTTGAAGCAAGGCTGAGCGCTAATAAAAAACCGTAACCGGGAGGAGGAGAACCGGTTACGGCAACAAAGAAAACGTCCTGATCAAAAGGCCATTCCTAAAATTTCCGTTTTTGAGAACGGCACTGCAGTATACCATCTTTAGATGGCTGCTTTTTTCTAAAAAGAGATCGTAAGCATGTACTATGCTTTATTATGGATAACATGATATGGGACTAATAGTTACATGAACCACTGAGGTTTTTACGGAAGTGTCTGTAAGGGCACCTAGTACCTTGCTTAGACTAAAGGACGGGGTATAAATGGTGAAGTTTATCCGCGCA
>JAIRLU010000095.1 GCA_031259215.1 Treponema sp.
CCGCTGTACCGGATACCCAGGTCTAGTACTCTATGGCTCAACCCCACAATACTACGGATATATTCGACCGCTCCTTTAAGCAGATCATCTCCAGCCTGTCCCCTAATGCGATGATTCGCTTCATCAACGGCTTGTTTCACACAACCCACCCCCTGGATAGCCCCGTTATCCATCTGAGCACCGAACACATCCGATCCAACCTGGAAAAACGTCAGGCCGATGAAGTGGTGTCTGTTGCGGGCCACACTTACCTCATCGAAGAACAAACTGCCGATGATGCCACTATGGCTATCCGGGTCTTTGAGTACAGTTATGCCCAGGCCCTGAAGGAAAAGCACATCCATCCCGGCCTCATCATCCTGCCCTTTCCTCAGGCCGCAGTGATATACCTGGAAACGAGTAAGGCCCCGCCAGAACAGTGGGAAATACAGGTGGTTTTTCCCCCGGATACCCCCCATTCGTTTAAGATACAGGCGGTGAAACTGCTTGAGTACACGATAGAAGGGATTGTGGAACAGGGACTTTCGGCCTTGTTACCCTTCTATATGCTGAAACTGAGGAAACCTGCGCGGGAGGCCAAGAGTGCAGCGGAACGGGAGGAGGTAGAACGGGCGTTCAAGGAGGTGGGGATACAAGTGAAAGAGACGATAGAGGCCTGTGGGGAACGGGAGGGATATAGCGATGAGGATATAGTAACCTTGCTTGAACGGCTTGAGGGATTGATCCAGTATATAGGGAAAGGGTATAAAGTCACGGAGGTAACGACGATGGTAGAGGAAAGTCTTATAGGTTATGGGAAACGGCTGGCCCTGGCTGCGGAACAAGAAGGCTTGCAGAAAGGTCTGCAGAAAGGTCTGCAGAAAGGCCTGCAAGAGGGGGCCGTGGAACGGCAGCGGCTTGAACAAGAAAATAAACGGCTTCAGCGAGAACTAGCGGAACTCAAACGGATAATGGGAAAAGATGGAAGGGGACATTGACGTAACGACGATAGTAGAGGAAAGTTTTATGGGTTATGAGAAAGGGCTGGCCCTGGCTGCAGAACGGTAAGGCGGGTATAAGGGCTTTCTGTAGGTGTTATCGCTTGGTAGCAGCCTCAACCTGGACAATATCCGGTCCATCCAGGTCTAGAACGACTTCATTCGTACTGCCTAAAGACCGTATGGGAGACAAGGGCCCGGGTGTAGAAGCGGGGTACCGTTGCAGCTGTGCCCTTCCTGTATCCTCCCGCGTGGCCTCAAGATCAGTCGTGAATAAGATTCCCTGGGTGTAGTTTGCATTTAGATTGTCATGGCCTTCCCCCTTGTAGTATGATGAATCTATGGATATTTTTAATTGTTGCCTTGAAGTTATGAAAGGGAGGAAGCGCTTCCTACCTACCCTGAGTATGGGGGTTTACTTGTTCGTCGGTATGGCCGAAACCTTGTTTTCCGCGCCCGCAGATGCTGCCCTGGGGAAGGGTCTTTTTGCCCGGATCAGTACCACCCGGGGAGATATAGTGGTTCGCCTGGAATATGAGAAAACCCCGCTCACGGTCTGTAATTTTGTTGCCCTGGCAGAGGGTAAGATGAAGACCTCCCGAACTGGTCCTTTCTATAATGGCCTTCGTTTTCACCGGGTTATCGATAATTTTATGATCCAGGGAGGAGACCCTTCGGGAAATGGGAGCGGCGGTCCAGGCTACCGGTTCCCGGATGAATTCAATTCCAGTCTCAAACATAACGGGCCAGGGGTCTTGTCTATGGCGAATGCAGGACCGGGTACCAATGGGAGTCAATTCTTCATCACCCATGTAAAGACCCCTTGGCTGGATGGTAAGCACACGGTCTTCGGTAAGGTTGTTCAGGGTCAAGAGGTGGTAAATGCCATAAAACAGGGAGATCGGATCAATACCATCACCCTTATCCGTAACGGCCCTGAGGCCCAGGCCTTCAAAGCGGATCAGGCCGCTTTTGACCAGCTCTTGAAAGAAGCCGTTGCCGCTAATGCCGCCAAAACCAAGGCAAAACGAGATGCGGATCTTGCTCAAATCAAGTCTAAATATCCTAATACCACCCTTTCTCCATCAGGTATCCACTACATGATCCAGAAAGCAGGAACTGGGGACAAACCCTCCCGGGGTAAGATGGTGGCTCTTAACTATAAAGGGATGCTCCTTTCCGGTAAAGTTTTCGATGGCTCCGACTTTCAGGGAGGGCCCCTGGAATTCCAGGTAGGACTGGGTAAGGTCATTCCTGGTTGGGAAGAAACGGTCCTGGATATGCAGCTCGGGGAGAAGCGGCTGGTGGTCATCCCTCCGGAGCTTGCCTACGGCGAACAGGCTGTGGGAAACGGCCTTATCCCTGCAAACAGCTTTCTGGTTTTTGAGATGGAACTGGTGCGGATACGCTAGCCGGGGAAAGCTACATGAGGGCTGTGTATGGTGGCGAAGTTTATCGGATACCTCTAGAGAGGATATCAATGTTTATCTGGGGAGTTTTCCCAGTATGTCTCCTGCTTGCCTGTACCGAGCCTCCCAAGGCCCAGGCGGAATTGGTCCTGGGAACGATCTGTAGTATCAACCTGTACGAGCAAGGATCCCCGCAAATATACGAAACCCTCTTTTCCCGTCTTCGGGAGATCGACCTGACCATGAGTGCCACCAAGGCGGATACCGCGGTGGATAGGATCAACCAAAATGCGGGTATCCACCCCGTACCGGTTCCCCTGGATCTGATGGAAGTGCTGGAACAGGCCCTTAGGTACGCGGCATTAAGCAAAGGCGCCTTTGATCCCACCATCGGTCCTTTGGTACAGTGCTGGGCTATTGGCTCGGAACATCCTCGAATCCCTGAGGCTCTTGAAATCGAAGAGACGTTATCCCTCGTTAATTGGCAGGATGTGGTGATTGACCGGGAGGCAGCAACGGTGTTTTTGCGAAGATCCGGCATGGCTTTGGATCTGGGGGCCATTGCCAAGGGGTATGCGGCGGATGAAATGGCGGAGATCCTCCAAAAGGCCGGGATTAAAGGGGCTATCATCGATCTGGGGGGTAATATATTTGCCTATGGTACCAAACAACAGGGCAAGCCCTGGAATATCGGTATCCAGAATCCCTTGAACACCCGAGGGGCTTATCTTGGAATCCTTACGGTCCAGCATAAGAGCATCGTAACTTCCGGGGTGTATGAGCGGTATGCGGAAATCGACGGAAAACGCTATCACCACATCCTGTCTACTCAAGACGGGTACCCGGTGTCTAACGGCCTTCTGTCGGTAACCATTATCGCAGACCGTTCCATTGATGCAGACGCCCTGTCCACTACAGCATTTGCGCTGGGTTATGAAAAAGGCCGGGCCTTGGTTGAGTCGATTGATCATGCGGAGGCCATTTTTATATTTGAAGATAAGCGTATCCACGGTACCCCTGATGCCCTGGCCTGGTTTACCTTGCAAGATTCCCAATTTAGCCTGACCCACTAAACCACGCTGGTACCCTGCTTAGGCTAAAAGTATGGATAAGAATGACCACGAACCACGCGAGCGGAATGGGTGGTACCTTGATTTCCGGGATTATTTCTGGAAGATTGAGCTTGTTCCAAACATTGAAGTTTTGGAACAGCCTTGATTGGCTTGATTTCACCCCAAGGGCACGAACTTTTGCTTCCAGCGTCTTGATGGTACCTCATGCGGCTTGTGTTCGTGCCTTTTCGTGTGGTTTGTGGTTACAGTGCTTTTAGCGTTATAACCCTTGTGTAACGTGTGCCTGCATCCGAGCTTTTTTGAACCCCTGCCCGAGAACTCAGCGCCCCTTTTTATTGCACTATATGCAAATCCTTTACAATCCCCATCCCACTAAATCCCGCCACATTGCTTAAAATTCC
>JAIRLU010000129.1 GCA_031259215.1 Treponema sp.
CTAAACGCTCCTAAACGGTATGGTCAAGATTGCCGGATTTTTCGCATTTTTTCGCAGTTTGTGGTGGTTTTTCGCACTTTTTCGCACTTTTTTTTGTAGAGTCTTTGTCGGGTTTTTCCCAATAAGTCCATATCCTGTATAGATTTATTGGGATTTTGGGCCTTCCGTGCAATTCTTATTTTCCATGATAGCCCACACTTTACCAGGGTTACAGGGAAACGAGCAATCTCCGAATCAATGCTTCTCCAAATACCCCTTACCATTTTTGCGGGTCAAGTTTAGCCCTTGGTTCCGGGTTCTCCCTGCGCCAAGCTTCGATTACTTAGGAGGCTTTAGACCAAACCACGTAGCGGCTTTCTTTAATAGAGTTGTTCAGAAACCTCAGTTTCTGAACAACTTCCACTTAAAAAACAGCAAAATGCGAAGCATTTTGCAAGACTTGTTCGATAACCAACCGGGTTATTGAACAAGTCCAATTTAAGGAAGGAAGCCTTCAGAAGAGGCGTTCATAGGGGGAATAGTCAAAGGGATACGGTTCGATTCCTTCTTGTAGGTCCCGAGGTTCTTCCAGAATAAGCTCGTCAAATTGCCATTGGGCTTCTTCAGCTTTGAGGTACAATTCCCCGGTGATCCACTGATCCCGACCCACAAAACGGACCAGAAAAGAGGTACTGCCATCGGGTTCCTCCCGACCGCCGCCGATCCGGAATTTCTGCGGCTTAATTACTTCCAGGGCCGTACCGTACTCCTCTACCAGCTCTGGATCCACCTCCTGGAGAACCGGTGCATCCCGGTCTTCCCTGAGCAATGCCCTCAGCAGGTCCAAGGCTAGGGTATAGGCCCCTTCCGGCGCATCTCCCCGGCCTAAAAGCCCAATAACCGTGTCCTGGGGGTATCGAGGGGCTTCTCCCCGTTGGGGTCTTCTCAACGCATCCGGCACAGATGTTCCGCCTGAAGGCTCGTTTTCTGCAGCAGCCATACTCCCCAGGGCATACAGACCGAGGAGGAGTAAACCTACAATCCTCACCTTGTTCATGTATTAGGTGTATCCTCAGACTTCCTATTCCGTCAAGCACTCCCCGGCGGCTCCTCGGACTAGGCCTAGAAACCATCGTTTCCAGGACACCGGGGAAGGGCTTGCCCGCGGTTTTCTGGGCCCCTACCTCCGAGTACCCTGTAAACACTAAAACCCATGAATAAAGCCCCCTGATTAACACCGATTTTTCGTATCCATGCTCCTGTTTAGCACGTACCCGGTACTAGTACTGTTCCAATTCCTGTTCAAGCTCCTCCAGGCGCTTGGAGAGGGATGCAATGGTCCGTTCCAGCCGTTTTTTTTCTTTCTCGAGCCGCTGCCGGGGATCTTCCGCTGGAAGGGGAACGCCTAAAGCGCCACCTTTCGATGTTACCCGCACGGTATCGGGACTGTTCCCCTCAAGCAGCGCGGCTTCAGCAGCACTGCGCTCCTCTTGGTCTTTGATCCCGGCTAAAAAACGCATATTATCCGCTCCCAAAGAAGGGTTTAACTGGTATTGATACATCTTCATGGCCACGGTGGCAGCCACCCGGGGGATACAGAGGACCCGGTCAATATAATCCTCGAAGCGGCCCCCTATGGCAAGGCAAAGCTCTTGCGCCTGGAGCAAGTACATTCCCAGGGTTTTCACCAGATTACCGTTTTCCTGAAGGTACTGCTGCCGTATGGTCTCGGTTAAACGGCTCAGTTCCGGGGAAGCGGCAAACACGTTTTTATAGATCCCTTTGGTTTCTGCAGTTCCCAAAAGCCGGTGGAGAATCGCCCAAAATTCCGTGGTGTGGGAGCGGGAACTGAGTCTTCCTCCTCGATAACAGGCATGGAGGTGGTGGGCATATTCATGGATAGCCGTATATAGTAAGAGATTATCATCGTTAAAATTACGGTTATGGATGATGATCTCCCTGGACTCAGGCTTATATAAGCCGTTGATCTTTTTGCTTTTCTTCCCTGAAAAAAGCAGGGTAAAATCCAGGGGGGCATCTTCAAGGGCCAGGAGCGCGGCCTTAATGTGGTCCTGATTCATGGGTCAAGTATACCCAAGGTTCCCGATTTTTTCCAGCGCCAATACCACCGCAGCCACACAGGCCGTATCGGTCCGTAAGACCCGGGTTCCCAGGGAAAGCCGACAGAACCCTGCAGCTTCCAGTTTATCCCGTTCCTGGTCAGACCAGCCTCGTTCAGATCCAATGGCTATAAGAAGGGGCTGTTTCATGGGGTTCAACTGGGCAAAGGTTCCTTGGGGCCGCTGGTTATCTGCGGCGATAAGCAAGGGGTTCCTATTTCTCCAAGGCCGCTCCTCAAGCCATTCCGTAAGGCTGGGATAGTTCCGTACCAAGGGGATGACCGTATCCCGAGCCTGGATAGCCCCTTGGATAAGGGCCTCCCGGGCTCCTCCATCGGTGAGCACCGTGGTATTCCGGTAACTGGGTTCTCCCAGATCCGTACCCATAAGATCCACCTTTTCCACCCCAAAGGTCGCCAGATCTCGTAAGAGCCGCTTGAGCTGTATAGGCCGGGGAAACCCCACTCCCAGACTAATAGGGCTCCGAGGCAGCGGGGCTTGATGCAGTTCCAAGGAACACACCAGGGATCCTTCCGGGGTAATGGTTTCAATACAACCCTTTCCCCAATTGCCTTCCAAAACCCCTGCATCGAAGCAGTCCCCCCGCTTTTTACGCAAGATCTTGAGGAGGTGTATGGTCCGTTTATCTCTGGGTTCAAGGAGGGTCCCTAGGGCAGATGCAGATGTGGTAAGTTCATGTTTTTCAAAAAGAATAATATTCATCGAAATTGGTATACCATATTCCTGAAAAAGGTAAAAGGGTAAAAGCGATAAGTCCCAGATAAACCGCTGGAACCATTCTGGGGGAGGGGTAAAAACGCAAAAAAAAGCCCATGGAAAACCGTGGAGGTTTGCCATGGGCTTCAAGAAGGAAGACACAGTTCAATCTTTCGGACTTAGGAAGGATGCACCATCAGATCACCCTACCCTGGTGGGGATTGCCTGTGCTGCAGCAGGCTTGAGGGTCTTCCAAAGCTTATACAGTTTTAGTTTTGGTACAAAATCAGCTAAACATACAAAGGCAAGGCCGGCCATGATATTACTATAGAAATCACCGTACTTACGCCACACCCTATCATAGTGTTCAGGCAGCTCCATCCGCCCCCGTAAGCCCCGGTAGATTCTACGGACATACCCCTTTTCCGTAAGGTCCTCGAAAAAACCGGTGATTTCCAGAATCTTCTGTTTTCTTTGATTACATGCATGCTGAAAGACAACACGGCTACTGCGCTTATCCGCAGGCCGGGGATCGTACACATACATGATAGGCCGGGCTTCCGACAGAAAATAAAAGGTAAAGGGCATTTCCGCATGGAAGGTTCCGCTAAAGGCCCGCATATAGGTTCCTATCTTACCAAAAGAATGGGTCCCTTCATTTTCTGCAATGAGGTAGTTAATGACTTCTTTATGTGTTCGACTGAGATCCGTCATATATAGACCATTTCCTTTTTTCTCGTTTCTCCCAATAATCGTAGAGCTTCAATCGAGGTATAAGCTGCACCGAACAGGCACATGAGAGAGACGCCCTTTCCCTCGGGGTAAAATCGTTATACCGGAACCAGGTATCTAGATGTTCCTGTTCAGGCAGGGGATTTTCATCGCAGTATTTGGGTATGGTGTGTACATATCCTTCCTGAATGAGATAGCGGATAAAATCCGCTATCTCCAGGAGTTTTTGTTTAAGGGCGATACAGCGTAAGTCTACCGGTTCATCGGTATCTCCCTGCACATACAGGGTAAGTTTTGTGGTTCCAGGACGGCAGAGGGTAAAGGGCATACTGGGTAAGAGGCCACCGCTAAAAGCCTGCAGGTATGGCCCTAGAGGGTTCGGTTCTTCGATTTCCTCGTTCTCCGCGATAAGGTAGGATATGATCTGGTGTTGAAAGGGCGTAAAAGAGGGCATGGGGCAGTGTTACCAAGTCTGCGTTTCAGGTTGTATGGATATGCACAATTCGGGAAGTACCATACGTACCGTTACGCGTCGCTATATTGACAGGTGCCGACAAAACCGGAACCGTGGATAAGGGTGATTTTTACGGTATAGTTTACCTATTGAAAAATTACAAACAGGTATGTAGTCTTAATGTAATGGATAAACCATAATGGCCGTCTTTGATGAAAGACGTTGGAAAGGTATCGCATCATTTAATCGCCGTATTTACTGTTATATTTCTTATACTGAGCATGATACAAGAACAAGAATTCTTTTCCGCGGGTCTTGCCGAACCACTTGAAAAGGAACGTTATAATGAAAACTATAGAAAACACGTCTCTGATTATGACCGATGATCGTATAGCAGAATTACAGAACTTTGAAACAAAAGATTTTAGGGACTGTCCGATACAAACCCCAGAACGGTTAAAGGCATTCAAGCCAAAATACGCTGATGAACGTTTATATAAACCAGTAAAAAAGACCGTTCAAATGCGCCTTGACGAGGATGTACTGGAATGGTTGAAACAGGCTGGGCCCGGATACCAAACCAAGGCGAACATTATTCTCAGACAAGCCATGTTACAGTCCCAGTAGTCCATAAGGACATGTTTGCAAGGCAGGTACCGAAAAATCCTGAGCTACCGAAAGGATAATGCACATTTCTTGTCTCTAATGGGATATTTTAATATAGGCTCTTAGACTGTTATCCCACTTCGTCCATTGGACTTGTTCGGAAACTGAGGTTTCCGAACAAGTCTATTGTAGTTTCTTTGAAAAATGGGTATATAAAATAGAAATGCCTGTTCCTACATTTTTCTTGATTAGGTAATATTTTTATGCTTAAAGGAGTATATAATCTATTACTCAATAGCGCTTCGGCTTTGTTTGTCTAAAGTTCTTCCATGCGGCAGCCAATACGTTTTCCCGAAAACGCCACCGCCAGCCGCGCAAGGCGCTGATGCGTTGCCGCGTATCGCTCACAATATCCCTTTTCCGCGATTTGAGCCATAGCCGTATCCAAAAGCGCCTTTAATGCGCCCTTACTCGCGTATTTCACC
>JAIRLU010000187.1 GCA_031259215.1 Treponema sp.
CGAGCTAAAACCTCGGATTATTTCACCTTAACGCATATAGTAAAGCTCAAAAGTCTCATATTTTTAGATAAACGAAAAACCTAGGGGCTGTCTGTAAAAACTTCTCGGACAGCCCCAACATTCCTACGCTTCCCTCCCCACGGTTTTGCAGCCCTGCAAAAACCATCGCATATAGCTGGAACGTTATGCGCCGTTTGTTTTGCTTTACTACCAGGAAAAGAATTATGGATAAGAAGGACATGGTTTTACATGAAAAGTTTCAGCTTTTGGAAATGATGCTTTTCCGATACGGGCAGCAGCATTTTGGCACTTTGGGAAACCCTATGCGCGGCCAAGGGCGGATTTTGAGGATTTTGAAACTCAAAAATGCAATCAGCCAAAAAGAACTGAGCTATCTTTTAGCCATGCGTAACCAATCCTTAAGCGAAATTATCGCCAAACTGGAAAAAAACGGATGTATCACGAAAACCCCCTCCGAAGAAGACCGTCGGACCGGGATAATCCGCATCACCGATAAAGGTATGGCCGCGGCTGAAGCAATGGAAGGCCGGTATGCTCAAGCACCTGATATGTTTGCATGCCTCAGGGAAGAAGAACAAAAAACCTTTGGGGAATACCTGGACCGTATCATTACCGTTCTGGAAACGCAGTTGGGTACCACTGACAATAGGAACGGAGATTTTGGTCCTACCGCAGGGGATCTGGTTCAAGACTCCGGTGATACTGGATAGGCAAGGACGAGCGCTGTTGAGGAGTTTTCTTCGGGGGTACAGGCTTTGTGGGAAGCTCCCCCAGTATCGGAGGGGCAAACTAAGCGCTCGGCCCAGCGCTTCTTTTCCCGTGAAAGCCATAGGGACCGGAGATTAATCGGAATTATCAGCGGTTTCCCGCTGCTTCTTTAACCGTTTAAGATATGCACTCACCTTCATAAAACGCCGTGTCCGGGGATCCTGTCGGAAGATAGTCAGGGTATCCTGGTAAATGGTTTGCAGTTTTACTGCTAAGGTATCAATACTCCACTCCTGGGCGTAGCGTTTTGCTTCCGCTGCCTTCCGCTCATATAAGGCCCGATCTTCCAGCAGATCCAAGACCCGCTGGGTAAATTCTTTTTGGTCATTTTTGACCATAAAACCGCCTCTATCGCCGTTCATTACCATGAGCGTCCCCATCGCCCCAATGGCCACCACGGGAATACCGGAAAACATCGCTTCGATGGTTACGAGGCCCTGGGTTTCGGTTAAAGAGGGAAAGACAAAGATATCCGACACCCGGTAGGTCAAGGCTAAATCTTCCCGGTTCAGATACCCCGTAAAGATACAATGGCTTTCAATCCCCAATCGGGCACATTCTTCTTGATAGTAATACAGGTCAGGGCCGTTACCGACTAATAAAAAGACCACCTCCGGATGCTTGGCGATAATCACCGGGGCAATGGCCAGCAGGAAATCAAGGTTTTTTTCCTTGGCAATACGGCCGGCAAATAAAAGGATCCGCTTATTTGCAAGCTGCGGGTACTTTTGGATGAGCAGTTCTTTAAAAGAGGCGATTTCCTCGGGGTTACGGGTAAAGAACTGCGGATCGATGCCGGTGGGCAGCAGGTAGCTGGTATTTTTTATCCGGTATTTCTTAATCACCTCCTGAATTTGCTGGGTGGGAACGATGATGGTCTGGGACCGTTTTAAGATGCTTTTACTGATCCCCCGTACAATGAACCGTAATAAAAAGGTCGGCACCAAGGGGATATAATTCGCTACATAATCTTCCCAGAGGGTATGAAAGGTATACACCGTGGGCAGGGTATACAGCCACGCGTATTGAAACCCAAATTCGGCAATCACGAATTCCGTGTTAATGTGAATGATATCCGGCTTAAACCGTTCAATCTGCTTAGCGACCCAAAACCATGTATGAAATTTTGCTATCCGGTCTTCTTTGGAAATGATAAAGGGCATAGAAGGCACGCGGATAATCTGCGGATCATCCTTATCCCGAAGTAACCCGCTCCGATCTGCTGTCATACGGCCTACTACCGATGATTCTGGATAAAAAGGACAGATAATCAGCACCTCGTTCCCGAGTCGTATGAGGGCACGAGAAAAGGATTCCACCGAAACCGTTACGCCGTTCACCCGGGGCCAGTACGCGTCAGTAAACATCACTATTTTCATTTTTTTACGCTTTTTTCTTGCGCCTACTATACCACAAACCCCAAGATACAGTAAAGACCGCTCCCTTCCGCAGAACCCATTCCCCTGGAACCGTCTCTGCAGGAGGTAGAAAAAACGAGGCCTTGTACGCACCATACTTCGAACACAGTATTGGCAGTGCTCGAAGTATGGAGAAAAAATTAGAACGATGAAGCCTGTACCAGGTGGGCGGCGCTGAGGCCGTAGTGATCCATGAGGTAGTCCTGGGGGCCGACGGAGCCGAATTCGTCCTTAACCCCGATCTTCCGCATTTTTACCGGGACCCCGTTTTCCAACAAAGCCGCCCCTACTGCATCTCCCAGGCCGCCAATGATGTTGTGGTTCTCCGCGGTGATAATCCGGCCCGTTTCCCGGGCGCAGCGAATAAGCAGCTCCGTGTCCAAGGGCTTGACCGTAAACATATCCACCACCCGGGCGCGGGTCCCCTGATCCTCTAGGAGCTTCGCGGCTTTTAGGGCCTCCCCTACCATAAGCCCACAGGCGATAATGGTCAGGTCTGTCCCTTCCCGCAGCACTTCCCCTTTGCCGATGCTCAAGGGGTGATCCGGGCTGTACACCTTGGGATAGGCTTTCCGGGTGGTCCTAAAATAGGTAAGCCCCGGTCGGTCCTTGGTGAGGCGCATCAGCTTTTCCAGCATGACCCCATCGCTGATTTCGATGACCGTACTCTGAGGAACCGCCCGCATGAGGGCCATGTCTTCAAAGGGCATGTGGGTACCACCGTTAAAGGCCGCCGTTACCCCGGGGTCAGACCCAAATACCCGGACGCTGTTCCCTGCATACCCGATGGAGAGAAAAGTCTGATCATAGCAGCGCCGGGACGCAAAGGGGCCGAAGGTATGGACATAGGGCTTTTTGCCCCCCGCGGAAAGCCCTGCGGCAATGCCTATCATGTTGGCCTCACTCACCCCGCAGTTAATGGCCTGCCGCTTGTTCCGCTGCCACAAGCCGTAAGTGCCGAAGGAATTCATCAGGTCCGCATCCAGATACACCACATCCGGATCCTCCTTGCATAAATCCTCCATCACCCGTCCAAAGACGTTTTTGTACACCTCCGTATCCATACTGCCGTCGTATACTATCATGTAGTTGCTCCTTCCAACGCCGCGACTTCCGCTTCCATAGCGGCGATGGCTTTCGCCCGCAGCTCTCCGTCAAAGACGATATGATGATTTAACGCTATGGACGCTACCGCAGGAACCCCCGCGCCTTTGACGGTATTCAGCACAATGCAGCAGGGCTTTACGGTTTCTTGCCGGGCCACTTCCAGGGCCTTGACCACTTCTGCAAGGTCGTTCCCGTTTACCGACACCGTAGCCCAGCCAAAAGCCCCAAACTTCGCTTCCAGGTCTCCCAGGTCGAGAATGTCTTTGGTTTCGCCGTCAAGCTGCTTGCGGTTGTAATCCACGAGCCAGGTCAGGTTGGTAAGCTTGTGCTGGGGGGCGAAAAGGGCTCCCTCCCAGGTCTGACCCTCGTTCAGCTCGCCGTCGCCGGTAATGAGGTAGGTCCGACTGTCTTTCCCGTCCATGCGTTGAGCCAAGGCGAGACCGATGGCCGTGGAGACCCCTTGGCCCAGAGACCCGGTGGTCATATCAATGCCTGGGGTTAGCTTGCGGTCACAGTGGCTGGGCAGCCGGGTTCCCGGCTGGTTTAGGGTGGTAAGCCAATCCTGGGGGAAATAGCCCTTGAGGGCCAAGGCCGCATACAGGGCCGGCCCCGCGTGGCCTTTAGACATCACCAGCTTATCCCGATCCGGCCATTGGGGATTAGCAGGGTCAATCCGCATAAGGCCGCCGTACAGGGCCGCCAGGGCCTCCACAATACTCAAAGCTCCCCCCAGATGACCAAAGCCCCGCTCTCCCACACACTTGAGGGTTTCCAAGCGGATCCGCGCGGCAAAACAGATCATCTCGCGGAGGGTACGGGCCGTGGTTCCGCTCATTTCCATCGACCTAAGCCCAGGTATTTATTGGTTTCCCCGGTAGCGGCGGCAGAGTCCCGCTGCATCCGCAAGGCCGCGCGAATCCCGTCCATGGTTTCCGGAATGGTAACCGATTCTTGAGGAATGTTGATGGCGTACATGATCTGGTCCCCGCTTTCCACGATGCTGTCTTCCCACAGCCCTATCTCATACATATCCCCCCGGGGGTTTCCCAGGTCCCGGGCGTACCGGAAAAAGGACGCGTTCCCTAAAAATCCGTCTTCCATACGCACCACCCGGATCCGGTCATGGGACTTAAAAGCTGCCAGGGCCATGTCCCGGCTTATCTTCTTGCCCCCTTTCCCCTGGGCCACCACGGTGATTATGTGGCCGTGGGTAACCGGGGTGTGTACCAGGATGCCCGTGGCCTCCACGTGGGGCATGATGGTCATCAGGTCCAAGGCCTGATGGGAGGGGGCCTTCTCCATCTGTAGGGCATTGGTCAATCCTCGGTGATAATCCCCGGGATCCGCCACCCGCCGGATGATGGTGATGGCCACCCGATCCACCCCGTAGTGCCGGTCCAAACAGTCCACGGACCGGATGAGGCCGGTGGTATTACAACTGGTGAGCTTCAAATACGAGGCCCCCAGGCCCTTTTCATAGTTGGCATACCCATGAAAGAACACGTCCGCCACGGAATTTTTTTCACCCCCCTGGAAAATGGCCTTAACCCCAGCCTTGGCGTACAGCTCCTTGTTCTTGACCCCCACGCCTCCGGGGGACGAATCGAGCATGATGTCCACCTTGCCGATAAGGTCCGCAAAACTGCCCTTCACCGGAATACCTGCTGCATCAAATGCGGCTTTATTTGCCCCTTCCACGAGATACAGATCATAGGGCATTCCCCGCTCTTTGAGCGCCCGGATAGAAAGGGTGGGAGCCAGGTCCGCAATACCCACCAGTTCCATGTCCTTCTGTAAGGCCACACCGTCAGCCAAGCGCTGACCAATTACCCCGTAGCCTGCTACGCCTACCTTAACCATTGTTTTCTCCTTAAATTTTTTTATAGAAAAAATTATCGCTTTACATCTGAGCCTGCTCAGAACCCCGCTTATTCTGCTCAAAGCTCCGCTTGTTCTGCTCTGAACCGAATTTATTCACCTAAACCTGTATATATGGAGGCTTTGGAACAGCCTCATCTAACCGTGCTTTTGGTCACTGTTGAACCGTACCGAAGCGCTTTTACCACGGGCAGTTCTTCCCCCGTGAGGAAGCGGATAAGGGCCCCCCCGCCGGTACAGATGTAGTTGATATCCTTTGTTTTACCGTACTTCTTGGTGGCGGTGATGCTGTCCCCGCCGCCGATAACCGTATAGGCCGGGGTGTCCCCCAGGGCGTCCCACACCATCCGGGTACCCTGTTCCGTAGGGGCATCCTCGAAGACCCCCATAGGGCCGTTGACGAAGACCGTTTTGGCCGCCCGGATCCGGGCCTGGTAGCAGGCCCCGGTCTCGGTCCCGATATCCAGGATCAGGGTGTCTCCGGGGATCTTCCCCAGAGGGTATTCTACCCGCTGCCTCCCCTGAACAGCCGCGAAGTCTTCGGGCATAAGGATCCGGTCCCGGTATTGGGCAAGGAGTTCCCGGGCAGTCCCTACCAGGGATTCGTAGCCCTCTTTCTTGATGAAAGTCCGGGCCCCTTCTCCAATATCTTTACCCTCTGCCCACAAAAGCACCTCCCCCACGAGGCCTCCGGTTAACACCGTATCCGCAACACCGCCCCCTAACACGGTACTCATCATGAGGAAGGCGTCGCTGATCTTCGCCCCCCCCAAAACAAAGACGCAGGGCCGTTTGGGCTGCTCCATAAGCCCTGAGATGACGCAGAACTCCTCCTCAAAGAGCCGTCCCATCGCGCTGGGGAGGAGCTGCTCAAACCCGCAGAGGCTGGGCTGATCCCGGTGGGCCGCGGCAAAAGCGTCGCACACGTAGAGGTCCGCTAAGGGCGCTAACTTCTGTACCAACAGGGTTTTTGCCTGGGCCGCATGGGAAAGCTGGAGTTTCATTTCAAAGAGGGTTTGTTCTTCCGCCACAAAACGGACATTGTCCAAAAGTAACAGTTCCCCGGGTTTCAGGGCCTGGATAGCCGCTCGTGCAGCAGGACCGCAGACATCATCAATGAAACGCACCGGTTTTCCCAAAAGGTGAGACAAGATCTGGGCATGGGGAGCAGTGGTATAAAAATTCTTGTATTCAATGTCGCTCCCCTGATGGGCCAACAGGACCACCTTGGCCCCTTTAGCACTCAGTTCTTTGAGGGTTGGGATACAGGCCTCTATCCGGGTAGTATCCTTGAGAGTCCCTGCGGCCCGGTCTATGGGCTGGTTAATATCAACCCGGCATAGGACGGTCTTACCCTGGACCTCCATATCATCCAAGGTGTTAATCCCAAATCGCATAAACGCTCCTTATACCAAACATACCGGCTCGCCGTATACGGGCTAGATACCGGCTTTTTCCTTAATATACCTTCGCGCGTTGATCGCGTATTCGAGGGGGTTTGCCTTGGCAGGGTCCTGTTCGGCCTCCACCACCCACCAGCCTTGATACCTTGCTTCCTTGAGGGCATGGAAAACCGGGACAAAATCCACGCAGCCGTCTCCCGGTACGGTAAAAACCCCGGCCTTCACCGCCTCGAGGAAAGACCAGCCTTCGTTCTTGGCCTTTTCCCGTAGGGCGCTCCGCATATCCTTCAGGTGTACATGGCGGATCCGAAGGATCCACTTGGCAAGGACCGGGAGATGATCCTCCCCAGAAAACACCAGATGCCCCGTATCATAGAGGAGCCCCACCAGGAGAGGATCGGTGTTTTCCATGAGCCGGTCGATTTCCGCGGCGGTCTGCACCCCGGTTCCCATGTGGTGATGATAGGTGAGGTGCATCCCCTTTTCCGCAGCCTTTTTGCCTAAGCGGTTAAGGCCCTCGCAGAGACGGCCCCATTCCGCATCAGTAAAAACCGGCTTAGCCTCAAAGATAGGTTGAGCCTGGCCCTGAATAGAATGGCCCTGTTCTGCGGCCCCGATGATCCGGGCGCCTGTGGCGTACAGGAAATCCCGGTGCGGGATGAACGCGGCTTCCACCTCCTCGTAGGGTTTCGTGGTCAAAAATGAACTGAACCACCCATTGCAGACGGTCAGTCCCCGGAGCTTCAGGGCCTTATTGAGGATCCCCGGGTCTTTGGGGTACTTATTCCCCACTTCAGTCCCCGTAAATCCGGCCAAGGCCATTTCACTGATACACTGTTCAAAGGGAATCCCCCCACCGAGTTCAGGAAGGTCGTCGTTGGTCCAGCCTATAGGCGCTATTCCCAGGTGAATTGGTTCCATTTTCTATCCTTGCGTTATTGGACTTGTTCAATAACCCGGTTGGTTATCGAACAAGTCTTGCAAAATGCTCCGCATTTTGCTGTTTTTTAAGCGGAAGTTGTTCAGAAACTGAAGTTTCTGAACAAC